>DIKR01000097.1 GCA_002424625.1 Desulfuromonadaceae bacterium UBA5613 | reverse complement strand
ACGAGGAAGCTGGCGAAGGGCGGGGTTTTGCGTGAAAATTTTCCAGGACGTTATCCTCGCATCCTTGCGCAACAGGACTGAGGTGCTAAAGTCACAGGACAATGAGGTTCAGAGTTGACCGACGTTTGCAGCCGCCGTTAATAGCGCGCAGAGTTCTCTTCTTAAGTCTGCTCAACTGACCGGTGGCATGGGGCCCCTGGCGTTATAAAACTCAAAGGGAGAAAGACCATGAACGGACAAGCAAGAAAATCACGAGCATTGATTTGGACCATTTTCCTCATTGCCCTGGCGGTGATGCTTCCCGACCAAGCCATAGCCCATTGTGACACCCTCGACGGGCCGGTGGTCATCGATGCCCGGACTGCTCTTGCTCAGGGAGATATTACCCCGGTCCTCAAGTGGATCTCGGCCGACGAGGAGAAGGTTGTTCGTGGTGCCTTCGCTGAAACCTTGGCAGTGCGCAAGCAGAGCCCCGAGGCCAAGGAACTGGCTGACATGTACTTTTTTGAAACCTTGGTGCGTATCCACCGTGCTGGCGAAGGGGCGCCCTATACCGGGCTGAAACCAGGAGTCTCAATTGATCCGGCGATTGTTCTGACCGATCAGGCTTTAAAGACAGGGTCGATCGACAAAGTCGTCGAGGTCATGACCGGCGCCTTGGCCCAGGGCATTCGTGAGCGCTTCACCCGTGCCTACGAGAATCAGAAACATGCAAAAGACAGCGTGGCTGCAGGTCGTGAGTTTGTCGAGTCCTATGTGGTTTTTACCCACTATGTGGAAGGTATTCACGGCCAGATCAAACGCCATGCCGATTCCGCTCATCACGGTCAAGATAGTGCCGCCGCCAAAGGTGAGCCTGCCCACTGACCGACGGGAGTATGTCGTGCTTTAGCGCGCCGGGACTCCCGGGGAGGAGATACGAACCTCTTGCCAGAAAAGGCAGACAACTAAAAAGGAGAAAATGCCATGGTTAAGCAAGCGTGGGTCGATCAGGATGAATGTATCAGTTGCGGACTCTGTATTGATAATCTGCCGGGCGTATTCCGTTATGCCGATAACGGCAAAGCCGAATGCTTCGATTCGAGCGGCGCAACCGAGGCAGAAATCGAAAGCGAGGCCATCGACGTCTGCCCGGTTTCGTGTATTCATTGGCAGGAGTTCCGCTAGGGCCAAGGATCATGCTCAGATGAAAGTCTATACCATTGGACATTCGACTCACAGCCTCGACGAATTTGTTGGTTTGCTGCGGGCGTATGGCATCGAACGACTGGTGGATGTACGGAGCATCCCCCGTTCTCGGCACAATCCTCAGTTTAACAAAGACACGCTGGGAAAGTTACTGCGTAACCGCCGAATCGGTTACCGGCATATGAAAGCGCTTGGAGGGTTACGGCACGCTCGCGCCGATTCCCTCAATACCGGCTGGCGCAACATTTCTTTCCGCGGCTTTGCCGATTACATGCAGACACCAGAGTTTGCAGTAGCCCTGATGAAGCTTGTTGAGCTGTCCAGTGAGAAGACAACTGTCATCATGTGCGCCGAAGCGGTCCCCTGGCGCTGCCATCGTTCCCTCGTTGGAGATGCACTGATTGTCCGCGGTATTGATGTTGTGGATATATTCACCTCTAAAAGCGCCAAACCCCATACCATTACACCGATGGCGGAGATCTCTGGAGAGCGAGTAACCTATCCAGCCCAGGTAGAGGAGGGAAGCCCTCGTTTGGTGCGCGAGTATTGATTATGAATCCCATTCCCCTCCAGGCAGGGGGCAGGATCCCCGTCGAACCTGACCTGACCCTTCCCGGTCACTCTGCTACATCATCAAACGGAATTCTACACTGTCCTGAAGGAGTTTTATTTCAACTTTTTGATCAGGGTCAAGGATTTTTCAGGATAAGAGTTTCATATTCCCTGCCCTGAGATTGTTGAAACGCATGCTTCAGGAGAAAATATGCAATTCTTGAAATCCCCTAAATTCATCATGCTGATTGCAACCGGAGTCGTTGGTTTGGTGGTCTTGGCCATTTTATTAGTTGGACCGCCACAACTTCTTGCCAAGTCCGAATCGCCGGCATTCTGTGGCAGCAGTTGCCATGTCATGGAGGAGCAGTACACCGCCTGGAGTCATGCTGGCGCCCATCGACGGATTCGCTGCGTCGATTGTCATCTCCCCAACGACAATCATTTCGAACACTATCTCTGGAAATCAATCGACGGCATGAAGGATGTGGTTGCCTTCCAGAGTGGGCAGATACCGGAACGTATTACCTTATCCAGCCACGGCAGTCAGGTCGTTCAAGACAACTGCATCCGTTGTCATGCGGAAGCAGTGTCATCGATGGATACCACTCGGCAATGCTGGGGGTGTCACCGTCAATTGCGTCATCGGCTGACCGGTACAGTCGGAGTTAATCAAACGGATACAAAAGGGAGGAAACCATGAAAATGCTGAAATGTTGTGCCCTCGTAGCGTTCTTCGGGATCATGCTGGTCAATGCCGGCTGTTCCCCCAAGAAAGCAGAGCCTGTTCGTACCGCCGAGATTGCTGACGGAACCATCGATCCGGCACAGTGGGGGAAGGTTTACCCGGTGGAATACGAACTTTGGAAACAGACGAGTGAACCGACTGCGGCGGGGAAGAGCAAGTACAAGAAAGGTTTTGATGTCGGCGAAGAACTCCCCGACAAACTCGACGAGTTTCCGTTTTTGGCGCTCCTTTATAATGGCTGGGCGATGGGTTCAGAGTACAGCGAACCGCGCGGACATCATTATATGATTGAGGATCAGTTGAGAGTTGATCCGGGGCGGTACAAAGCGGGAGGTTCATGTCTGAGCTGCAAGACCCCTTACGCCCCCCAGCTTGAAGAGCGCATGGGGGAGGATTATTTTTCTAAACCATTCAAGGAAGTTCTGGCCGAGATTCCGCAGGAACATCAGACGCTCGGGGTGGCCTGTATCGATTGTCACAGCAACCGCGACATGTCGCTGAAAATCTCTCGCGGCTTTACCCTCGGCAAAGGGCTGCAAAAACTTGGCGTTGATGAGGCGAAGCTGACTCAACAGGATAAGCGATCATTGGTGTGCGCCCAGTGTCATGTCACCTACAGCATCACCAAAAATGCCGACATGAAATCTACCGATGTGCTTTTCCCCTGGGATGAAAGCCAGTGGGGCGGCATCACCATCGAGAACATCATCAAAAAGCTCCGTAGTAATCCGGCCAGTGCTGAGTGGACCCAGAGTGTGACCGGTTTCAAGCTGGCCTTCATTCGTCATCCGGAATTCGAACTCTTCTCTAACAATAGTGTCCACTGGCAAGCGGGTGTCGCCTGTTCCGACTGTCACATGCCCTACACTAAAGTTGGAGCTCACAAGGTTTCCGATCACCGGATTATGAGCCCGTTGAAAAATGATCTGAAGGCCTGCCAGCAGTGCCACACTGAGTCGCCCGAATGGCTGCGTAATCAGGTCATCTCCCTTCAGGATCGGACCATGTCCCAGTTCATTCGTTCCGGCTACGCTACTGCGTCTGTGGCCAAACTCTTTGAGATGGCTAACAAGTCCCAAGCTGAAGGCAAGCAGATTGACAAGGATCTTTATGCCCTGGCCCGGGATCACTACGAGGAGGCCTTCTATCGGGTTGTCTTCATCGGTGCCGAGAATTCAACCGGTTTCCATAATCCCAGCGAAGCCATGCGTATCCTTGGCGATGCCGCCAGTCACGCCGGTAAGGCCGAAGGTTTATTGCGTCAGATCCTGACCAAAGCCGGAGTGACTGTCCCGGTCAAAGTTGAACTGGAGATGGACAAGTATGTGAACAACCGGGGAGTCAAGAAGCTCATGTTTAAGCCCGAGCATGAAATCAAGGACCCCTTTGCCGGGAGATAGCCTGTCACTCCGGGGGCAGGTAAACCTGCCCCCGGATCGCCGAGAAAGTCCAATAACATGGCAGAGTTTTCAAAGAAATCCGCAAGCACCTTCCGCATCATTGTGCAGTGGTGCTTTTTATTTTGGGTCGTTGGTATCGGCGTTCGTTTTGCCCTTTTTATCCATGCCCTTGAGACTGGCGCCGCCCCCCTGGTTTCCCGCCCACCGGGGGTGGAGGGTTTCCTCCCGATCGGCGCCCTGGTCAGCCTCAAATATTGGCTATTTTCCGGCAGCATTCACCCGGTTCATCCGGCGGCGCTGATTATTTTTCTGTCGATCCTGTTGATGAGTCTTCTCGCCAAGAAATCGTTCTGTTCCTGGCTATGCCCGGTCGGCACTCTCTCGGAATGGGCGCACAAGCTGGGAAGATCCTGGTTCGGTTGGAACTTTCGAATCTGGCGCTGGCTTGACTTCTTTTTGCGGGGGATCAAGTATTTTCTGCTCTTTTTTTTCGTCAAACTCATCCTCGTCGACATGCCGGCCGAAGCGCTCGGCGGCTTTCTCGATGCTCCCTACTGGGCGGCCAGCGATATCAAGATGCTCCACTTCTTCACCCGCATGTCCGTAACCACGATGGTTGTCCTGGTGAGCATGACCCTGTTGTCCCTGCTCTTCAAAAATTTCTGGTGCCGCTATCTCTGTCCCTATGGTGCATTGCTGGGGCTGGTCAGCTTCGTCAGTCCCTTTAAAATCCGGCGGAACAAAACCGGGTGCACGGGCTGTCAACGTTGTACCGCCGTCTGTCCCTCCCAAATTGCCGTACATACCTGCACGACGGTTTCTTCGCCAGAGTGCACCGGCTGTCTCACCTGTACCGCGAACTGTCCGGAGAAAGATGTCCTCACCATGCAGCCGGTCTTCTGGAAGCGGCCCCTGCCGGTGTGGATCTATCCGACAGTGGTTGTCCTCATCTTTTTTGCCGGGGTTGGTGCCGGCATGGCGAACGGATATTGGTTCAGTTCGTTGAGTTCTGCTGATTATGAGCGGCTCATATCCCTTGTGCCTTACCTGAGTCATTAAGAAACAAGCGGTCATGACATGAAAAGACGCCTTTCCATCCTCATGCGGAGGAATGTTGCGATTAAAAAAAGGTTGGTCCGGTTATCCCGTAACTGCAAGGTTCCGCTCAGGGGGGAGCGCCCTTCGATGTCGCTGCGCTATGCCTTCTGGAGTTTTCTCAGCGCAACTCTGGGAATCCTGGCCATCTACGAAATGACCATGCTCGTTGGTTCCCCCTTGCTGATCGGTTCCTTTGGCGCTTCAGCGGTCCTGCTGTTCGGTGCCAACGACTCACCTCTGGCACAGCCTCGCAACCTTGTCGGCGGACATCTGGTCTCCGCCGTGGTGGCGGTGATCGTGGTTGCTCTCTTTGGTTCCACGCCATTATCCATGGCCATCGGGGTGGGAGTGAGGTGAAATTGAAATAGTTACAGACAGTGCTATATTGGGGGGTAAATTTACTTCTGTGAAGAGGTTCTTATGCCCGAATCTACCTTGGAGTTGCCGCGCTACGACCGGATCATCAGACTGATCCAAAGGCAAATGGAGAACAAGGTCAGCACTCCGTTTGAGCTCCGTCTCGGGAGTTTTAGCTATCGTTTTGGCCAGGGATCACCCGTCCTGGCATTCACCGTCAACGATCGCAACGGGCTGGCGGCTCTCTGCAGCTTTGACGAGCTCAAGTTCTGTGAAGCTTATATCTCGGGGAGTCTGGACGTGGCCGGCGATCTCTTTCAGCTCGCCGCTTTTCGCACGATGTTGACAGATCGCCACCCTCTTCACTATCTGCTGAGCAGATGTCTCCCGTTCTTTATCGGCCAGGTCAAAACCAATCACAAAGCGATCTCCAGCCACTACGAACACGATCAGGATTTTTTCCTGCTCTTCATGGACGAGACCCGCTGCTACTCGCAAGCAGTATTCGAGCGGGATGACGAAGAACTTGCCAGGGCACAGCGGCGCAAACTCGATTATGCCCTGCAAGCGTGCCAGCTCAAGCCGGGAGATCGGCTGCTCGATGTCGGCGGCGGCTGGGGAACTTTAACGGAATATGCGGGCCGACAGGGGATTCAGGTCACTTCACTCACCATCTCCCGCAAGTCAGAGCAGTTTCTGGCGGAGTTGATCCAGCAAAATCAACTCCCTTGTCAGGTCCACTTTCAGGACTTTTTCGAATATGCATCCCCTGAACCCTATGATGCCATCGCCATTCTCGGCGTCATGGAACATCTGACCGATTATCCGGCCGTCCTGCGGCAGTTGCTGCGACTGTTGAAGCCGGGCGGACGGGTCTATCTCGACGCCAGCGCTTTTCGGGAAAAGTATTCCAAATCGACCTTTATTTCCCGCTACATCTTTCCCGGCAACCACGCTTTTTTCTGCCTGCACGATTTCCTCGCCGAGGTGGACAAAACCTCGTTCGAGGTGCTGGCTGTGCACAACGACCGGCACAGTTACTATCTCACTTGCAAGGCCTGGGCGGAAAATCTTGAAGCGGCCCGTGAAGAGGTCATCCAGCGCTGGGGCGAACGACTCTATCGTTCTTTTCGCATCTATCTCTGGGGTTCGGCGTATTCCTTTGCCAACCATGATCTCGAAGCGTTCCGGGTGGTGCTGGAGCGTCCGTCGCTCCTTTCGCGCTGACCCTCTTCCGGTATAACTGCTAGGCGGGAGAATTTACCACTCCAGACGATTCAGGGTTTTTCCCAGGATGACATTGTTGACCCCCATACCGAGATAACCGGTCTGGCCGTAGGTGTCGTAGTTCGCCACTTTTTCTGCTAGATCATCTAACTCGGCTTCCTTCGAATGGAATCTGTCCTGGTTTTCAATGATCCGGAAGATCCGCTCCGCCAGAAAATCCGGCAGATCCTGTTCGTTTCGGGCTGTCTCAGTCACGGATTGCAACTTTTCGAAGACCGTCATCTCTCTTCCTCCAGCCAGCGCAGGGTCCGTTTGATGTCTTCATGATCGTACGCCCATTTACAGCAGCCCGCTTCGGCGTAGACATCGTACTCCCGGACCTGGGCTGCAAGGATTTCGACCAGATACTCCTTCCCCTGATAGGCCTCGGGGTTTCTCGCCACCTCAAGCACGGGATCGGCGAGCCATTTCGGCAGATCGGAGTGGTCATACTGCTCAACGGTTACCTCTTCCAGTTCCCTGAATATATCGTCCATTTCGCACCACTTTCCTTTATCCGCGCAGCGCACGGAGAATAGTTTCCACTTCACACCAGTCGACGTCAGGGGTCATGTGACACCACGACAACCGGATCGATTGTTCCACCTTCTCGGACGATAGTCCCATTGCCGTCAGGACATGGCTGGGCGTATGCGTATGTGAGGTGCATGCCGAGGTGCTGGAGACAGCGATGACCCTCTTTAGCGCTTTGATTGCCTGCTCTGAATTGATCCCCGGCAGCGAAACATTGAGCACATGCGGCAGGGTATATTCTTCAGCGCTGTTCTGTTCCGCGCCAAGAGCCGAAAGCGTTGCCAGGGCCTTGTCGCGAAAGGTTCGACATTGTGCAATCCGTTCGCTGTTGTTGCGTAGCGCAAGCTTGGCCGCTTCCCCGAGACCGGCAATGAGGGGGACTGGCAGCGTGCCGGGACGTAGCCCCTGCTCCTGTCCGCCGCCGAACATAAGCGGACGCAGCGGCGGAAACTGACGCTCATGTTTGCGGGCAACGAGGGCGCCAACCCCTTTGGGGCCGTAGATCTTGTGGCCGCTGATCGAAATGAGATCGATCCGCGGGTTCCGGAGTTGCTCCAACTCCTTCCCGAATCCCTGGGCGGCATCGACATGCCAGTAGAGGTCATGCTGCGATAAAATATCCGCGACCTCCGTCAGCGGTTGGAGAACGCCGCTCTCATTGTTAACCTGCATGGTGGAAACCAGTAGTGTGTCGGGACGAAGGGCATCCGCCAAGCGTTGCGGATCAAAACGGCCATTCGCACCTACCGGCAGAATTTGCACCTCGAAGCCGAGTCGAGCCATCTCTTCAAAGGGTTCAAGTACCGCCTTGTGTTCGATGGCGGTGGTAATCAGATGGCGGCGGCCACTCTGTCTTCCTGCCTCGGCAAGCCCAAATATGGCCAGATTGTTGCTCTCCGTGGCACCGCTGGTGAAAATTACTTCATCGCGGCGCGCCTTGACCACCTCGGCGACCTGTCCCCTGGCATGCTCCACAGCTGTAAGGGCAAAGACGCCGTAGTCGTGAATCGGGCTCGCGGCGTTGCCGAAATCCTTTTCCAGAAATCGCCGCACCACCGATGCGACCGACGGCTCTATCGGCGTTGTCGCATTACAGTCCAGATAAATAGCCATACATTCCTCTCTTCACCGCAAGCGATGCCAAGTATAGGGTTTGCATTTCTATAAGAAAAATATATTGTTTTTATGAAAGCTATATATTTTTCGAATAAGTTGACAGGAGTGCGAGTGCATGGATTTTCGACAGTTAAGGTTTTTTCTCGGTGTGGCGGCGTGCGAAAGTTTTACCCGGGCTGCGGAGCAACTGCATATCGCCCAACCTGCCCTCAGCATCTCCATCAAAAAGCTGGAGGAGGAGTTGGACGTGCTTTTGTTCAACCGCAGGGATCGAAAGATTTCTTTAACCGCCGAAGGTGAAGCGCTCTTACTCCATGCTCAAAATATCCTGCAAGGGGTCAACAATGCGAAACAGGAGATTACCGATCTTCGGGGCCTGCTCAAGGGAGAGGTGCGCGTTGGCCTCACCCCGATGTTAAGCAGCTTTTTCTTCCCGAAGATTATCTCGTCATTCAAACAGAGCCATCCGGGCCTCAAAATTTCCATCAGCGGCGACAGCGCCTGGAGCATCCAGCGCAAAATTGAGTCCGGTGAGTTGGATATCGGCGTTATCGCCGGAGAAGTGCCGGAGGGATTGGACTCGCATCATCTGTTACGGGAAGAGATCGTTGCCTGCGTGTACCCCGGACACCCCTTTGCCGGGCGCAAAAAGATGGCGCTGCGCGAATTACTTCGAGAACCACTGATTCACTACCAGGAGGGCTATCACCTGCGCGAGTTGATTAATGAGTTGTGTGCCCGGGAAGGGATTATTCCAACGCTGGCGGCGGAATCGAATCTGTTCTCTCTGATCCGAAGCCTGGTTAAAGAGAAATTGGGACTGGCGTTTTTCCTGAAGATGGTCGTTGCCCGCGATGCCGAAGTTGTCGCTGTTTCATGTAATCCGCCCCTTTTTATCGACCTCCACATCGCCTGGAAGAAAAATTCGTACCTTTCCCGGGCTAACCGGGCCTTTGTGGATTATCTCATCCAGGAACTGGACGAATATTACATGCTCACACGGGCAGCAGGGACTTTCCCGTTGCCTTGAACCATGAAACAGCACTCTTTTTCGTTGTTGGAAAAAATATGGGGACAAAATTCACCGCTGATAAGGACTAACAGTCGCTTCGATTATTCACATGCGCTGCCACAGAAAAAAACCTCGCTGATTCATTTGTTTGTTGTCAAATGACGTTGTTTTTGATTAATTATGTTTGCGGTTTCCGGCAGGCAACGACGGAAGTGATAGTGTCCCCCACCAACTGTTGAGCTATTCGAACTCTTCCACAATAAAAACAGATACTTGGAGCGATGGAATGAAACAACTCTGCTTAGTGATTTTCGCTTTAGCTCTGGCTGGTTGTGCGACCTCTCCGGAAGTCACCGCCTGGAATATCGCGAAAGAGGTTAACACCCCCGCGGGATATCAAAATTTCGTTCAGCAATACCCGTCAAGCAGTCATGTGAAGGAGGCGCGCAAGTTCGTCGAAAAATCGAAAATTGACCAAATTATGAAGGCGGACACCGTTTCCGAGTGCGTCCGGACCATGAAGACCAATCCCGATCCGAAGACTGCTGCCATGGTAGCGGATCTTGCCGTCAAGGCCGCCCAGAAAGAGACCTCGGTCGCGGACCTTTATGATTTTATCACCTATTTCAAGGGCCACGTCGAAGTAGGGATCGTCCGCAACAGACTCGAGGAACTCGAATTTAAAGGCGCGCGCGAGGAGGTCTCTCCTGTGGCCATGGAATATTTCCTGCTCCGATATCCGGAGTCGCGCTTTGCCGATGAAGGGAAAAAGCTTTTTGCGGAAAAGAGCTACACCCAGGTTATGGCCTGGGGCAACCAATTCGGTTTCAAGGCGTTCCTGTGGAGTTTCCCGGAAAGCCCCCGCGCAGCAGAGGTTCAGGGGTGGATAAATTCCTCCCTGCCACCGACGGGTTTCTCGAATTTCCCGCAAACGCTCGCACAGGCGGTCGAAAATAGTCCCTGGCTTAAAAAATATGGCTGCGCCCTGACCTTGTCCGCAGCCATCAGGAAAAAGACCGGCGATGTTGATTCCCTGCGACAGGCCCTTTACGAAATCGAAGCAGGAGGGAACTCCGGGCCTTTGCCGGAGGCTTGCAGCACTGTGATCCTGGAGGCCAAGCTCGGCCGCAGAGAAGCTCTTGACGAGGGGCTCCTGATGATGGCGAAGGCAGAGGAGCGGCGGACAGAGTTGGCAAGCCACTGGAAGGTTTACGGCGAACGGGACGAGATGTCCAAGGCTGCCTTTAGTGCGAGTTCGATTGTCGCCGACGAACTGGAGTCTGCCGAGCTTTCGGAGGAGGTGCTGGGCAGTGGTCCCCTCGGTGGACTGGACGTCGGCCGGGAAAAAGCTTCGGTGTCGGCAAGAAAGGCCCTAGAGCGTTTCAAGATGGCGGAGAAGACGATCGCGCGGGACAGGGCGGATATAAAGCGCCTTCTGCTCGAGATGGACGGCCTGTATCGACCGTTGCAATTTTACGTTGCCAGCTGTCTCGTTGCAAAATCCGGAGGAGAACTATGAAATATGTGACTATCAAGGCCGGCATTATCACTTTGTGTCTTCTCGGCGCTCCGAGCCTGGCCATGGCGGAAAATCCCCTTTTCCTGCCCAGGACCGAACCGGCACTGCCGTTGATGTCCGCGTCTGAAGCGGAAGGACTGAAGAAAGAGGGGGAGTCGCTGACGCGCAAGGCGGAACTCCTGAAAGCGACGGCAAACAAGAAGTACGATGCGGCCAGCGACCTGAGAAAAAAGGCCGGCGGGTTCCGCTCGGAATCTTCGCAAAAAGGGGAGATGCTGAGAAGTCAGGCGGAACAGAGTGCTGCCGTCTCCGGTCTTATCGGTGAAATGTTCGGCATCATTTCGGGCATGGGCGGGAATCAATTTTCGGCCAATTCCGCCCTGACCTCTACCTTGACCGGTAAGTTCATCCAGGGTCAGCAGGCGATGGATGCCAAGGGCGTCATGGCGGCCCAGGGGCAGGCGGGACAACTGTCCATGGAGGCTGAGAAGAAGGCCGGTCCGCTTGAGATGCGTGCCGATGAGCTCGAGAACGAGGGCAACCGGCTCATGGAGGCCCATAATCGGCTCAGCGCCATCGCCAATGCGAAGTTCCTGCTCGTCGCCGCCGATGAGCTGTTGCGAAAGGTCGACGGCGATAGCCGGCGCATGGAACAGTTCAAAGAGAACCACCGGGCTTTCGTTGCTTCGATGGCAAACTACTGACAGAGCCTGTGCAAGGGAGACAGATCGGATGAGACGGTGGATTGTTATCCTCATGATCGTTCATGCATTGCCGGCTCCTGTCGCGTGGGCTGATGCTGGAAACGATCGGCCGGATCGTCTCTGCGAAAATGCTGCGGCTGCTGACCAAGAAGCGAAGGAAGCCGAACGGAAATCCGAAGAGCGTCGGCGCTTCCTGAAAGGCCGGGATAACATCGCAGAGAAAACCCGCCTGACGCCTGCCGCCGACACCTCTGCCCTCCGGCAGTCCGTCAAGGCCCAAACCGCACAGGCCCGGACGATCCTGTCGCAGCTCCGGCAGGGGGCGGCGGCTGCTAACACCGACCGGGGGTTCGTCCCTGGATTCTCGCAATACTTCACCCAGATGGAGAGCGGCATCAGCCGGATGCTCCAGTCCATCGACGCCTGCCTGGACAATCCCGAAATTTGCAACATCCCGCAGATTTCCTGCCCATCGATTCCTCCCATGCCTTCCTTCAGCAATTCGGGGAGCGCCGATCTCATCCGGCGAACCCAGCAGTCCTACTCTTTGGCAGCGAACCAGGCGCGCCAGACCTGCCTGGAGTTGAATGGCGAGCTGCGCACAGAGGTCGAGCGCTTCAAGCGCGACAGTCGGTCCGCGGCGATGAATGCGGCCTCGTCAACAAGCGGCGGAGCAGAACGCTTCGGGGAGGCGGACCTCCAGCTGCGGCGGGCCGAAGCGCTGCGGCGACAAGCCGTGCAGTATCGCCAGGAAGCCGACCGCATTTCGGGCGTCAGCAACTATTGCGGCGCCCACTCGCGTTCCCTGAAGACTCCCGAAATGAACCGCACCGTCGTGGCGGCGTTAAAAGCCGCGGGGCAACCGAAGCGGCAGGCCGACCAGGGGATTCCCCTCGAAGGAAAGGTCGTGGATCTCAAGGCTGGATGGGAACAGCCTTGGGAAAAAGGGACGCGCCTGGACGCGCCCGTCGCACCGCTTCCGAAAGTGTCCGTCGGGGAAAACGGCGAGGGCGGGTTTTGGCTGCAGGACAAGGCCGCGGCCGGGTACGAGAAGGCGGCTTCCTGGTATCGCGAGGCGGATGAGCAGGTGCAACTCACCGAGTTCCTTCAACCCCCCTCCTCCCGGGAGTTTCTGGAGGACAAGGGGAAGGAAGCGGCGAAGGAGGTCCTCGTGGCTATTTCCGGCCCGTTCGGGAAGAGCGTAGAAGCCGGCATCAAAATTCTTGACGCGGTCAAGGGGACCACGGAAGAGATCGGGGAGATCCTTGAGGATGCGCCGCGGGTGATCGGCTCCGGCAGTGCGGCGGATGC
>DIKR01000096.1:6250-7674 GCA_002424625.1 Desulfuromonadaceae bacterium UBA5613 | reverse complement strand
CGCGGCGGTTTCGCGCAACGACTTTTCCAGCGCTTCTTCCTGATCGATTGCCAGTTCCAGAGCGCGCTGCTCGTCGAAGTTGCCAAGGATAATTTGCTGCAAAGCTTTCCACCAGGAAGATTCGGTGTCCGGCGCTGCGTCCATCAGTTCGTCAAAGGGGGGTAAATCATTCCCTGAATAGACATCGTAAAACATTCGCGCATGGTGCAGTTCATCTTTGGCAAGGATTTCAAAGGTGCGGCAGGCTTGTTCATCAGTCATCTTGGTGGCGCCGTACTTGTAAAAATCCATCGCCGCCTTTTCGGTCATGACGGCCTCTTTTATTGCTTCTTGCTCGTTGTAAATCTCCGACATAGCATTAATCTCCTCAAACGTAGCAGTCATTGCGGCGAAATTTTAGCACAGCGCTGGAAATTTTCATCTCTTTTTTAACGGGAATGGTACTTTTCTCCGAAAGTTTTCGACGATTATCTTCTCAGCTACGAATCTGACCGTCGCCAAAGACAATAAACTTGCGAGTGGTCAGATCTTCCAGTCCCATCGGTCCAAAGGAGTGTAACTTGGTGGTGGAGATACCGATCTCGGCGCCGAGGCCGAGTTGATTGCCATCAGCAAAGCGCGTCGAGGCGTTCACCATGACGGTACTGGAGTTGACTTCGCGGATAAAACGCTGCGAGTTGCTGTAGTCACTGGTGATAATCGCTTCAGTATGCAGCGACGTGTAGGTATTGATATGGTCGAGGGCAGCGTCAAGATCCTTGACGACCTTGATCGCGAGGATCAGATCAAGGTACTCCGCCGCCCAATCTTCCTCCGTCGCGGTCTTGGCTTCGGGAACCAGGGAACAGACGAGCGGGCAGCCGCGGATTTCGACACCGGCCGCGCCCAGGGCTGCAGCGATGCGCGGGATAAAATCCTGAGCAATATCCTGGTGCACGAGGAGGGTCTCCATGGAGTTGCAGACGCCGGGACGCTGGACTTTGGCGTTGAGAGCAATCTCCTCGGCCATGGCAAAGTCGGCGCTGGCATCGACAAAGACGTGGCAGACCCCTTTGTAATGTTTGATGACGGGAATGCGGGAATGCTCGGCAACAAAACGGATCAGACTTTCGCCGCCGCGCGGGATGATCAGGTCGATCTCTTGATCAAGCTTGAGGAGTTCGAGGATCGCGTCGCGGTCGGTGGTCGTTATCACTTGCAATGCTGCCGCCGGCAGCTGCAGGTCGGCCAGCACCTGCTGTAATAAGGCGCCGATGGCACGATTGGAGTGGATCGCTTCCGAGCCGCCGCGCAGGATNNACGGCATTACCGCTCTTCAGGCACAGGGCGGCAGCATCGGCGGTGACGTTGGGACGGGATTCGTAGACGATGCCGATAACACCGAGGGGGATGCGCATGCGGCCGACTTGCAGACCGTTGGGGCG
>DIKR01000096.1:0-6212 GCA_002424625.1 Desulfuromonadaceae bacterium UBA5613 | reverse complement strand
TCGCGCAGACCGTCAGCCATGGCGCGCACCCGCTTTGCATCAAGGGCGAGGCGGTCGAGCATCGCCGTGGAGAGACCCTTGTCCCGTCCCGCGTTCAGATCGAGTTCGTTGGCGGCGAGGAGGGAGGGGATATTCTCCTCCAGCACCGCCGCCATGCGGGCCAGCATCTCATCTTTAACCGCACTCGACAGCGTCGCCAGGACGCGACCCGCGGCCTTGGCATCAACGGCAATCCGCTGCATTTCTTCCCGAATCGTCATGAATTTCTCCTTGTGCACGGGGCAATCAGGGGGTCTTGAGGACCAGATTGTCGCGATGTACGACTTCATCGGCATATTTGTAGCCGAGGATCGTTTCGATATCGCTCGATTTGTGCCCCATGATCCGCAACAGCTCGGTCAGGGAATAGTTGATAACACCGGTGGCGATTTCGCTGCCATCGCCACTGCAAAGACGGACGGCGTCACCGCGATCAAAACCGCCTTCGACGCCGATGATCCCGGAAGGGAGGAGGCTCTTGCCTCGTTCGACCATGGCACAGCGCGCCCCTTCATCAACGATCAGCTTTCCTCGCGTCTTCTTGGAAAAAGCGATCCAGTGCTTTTTGGCCGTCAGGCGGTCGCGAGCGGGCAGGAAAAGGGTACCGATCTCTTCGCCGGCAAAGAAGGAGTGGAGGGAGTCCTTGACACGACCATTGATAATCGCCGTGCCGATGCCGGAGAGGCTGGCACGTTTGGCGGCCTTGATTTTGGTCGCCATGCCGCCGGTGCCGAGGTCGGTCCCGGAACTGCCGGCCATGGCGATAATCTCGTCATTGATCCGCTCGACGCAGGGGATGAGTTGGGCGGCGGCATCCGTGCGTGGGTCGCGGTCGTAAAGGCCGGAGACGTCGGAAAGGATAACGAGGAGATTTGCTTCGACGAGGGAGGAGACCAGGGCCGAGAGGTTGTCATTGTCACCGAAGCGGATTTCATCAATAACGACGGTGTCATTCTCGTTAATGATCGGGATAATGCGATGGTCGAGGAGGGTCATCAGGGTGTTACGGGAGTTGAGATAGCGGCGCCGGTTGGCAAGGTCGTCGCGGGTGAGGAGAACCTGCGCTACTGTCAGGCCGTGCTGGTGAAAGGCCTCTCCCCAGGTCCGCATCAACAAGGTCTGGCCGATGGCGGCCGCGGCCTGTTTGAGGGGGATGGTCGCAGGGCGGCCGGCGATGCCGAGGGAGCCCTTGCCGGCAGAGACAGCGCCGGAAGAGACAATGATAACCTCGTAGCCTTTTTGTCGCAACTGCGCGACCTGGTCGGCAATCACGGCAATCTGGGCCGGTTCAATCCCCTGCGGATCGGAAAGGACGCCGCTGCCGATCTTGATGACGACCCGGCGCACATGGGCAAGTAGGTTGGAGCGCATGGATGAAACTCCCAAATTCGTGGCGAAAATCGGAGATAAAGGGTCTATCCCTAAGCGTTGGAATCGGTGACTGCCGGAGCGTTTCGTTCCGCGCGGCGGGCTTCGATCTCAACCGCAACCGCATTGATCAGATCCTGCACGCCTTCACCGGTCGCCGCCGAGATCGGGAAGACCCGGTGGCCGCGCTCGGCAAAGAAGGCGAGGGCAGCGGGGAGTCGCTCCCGAACGTCCGGTAGGTCGAGTTTGGTCAGAACGACAAGTTGTGTCTTCGCGGCCAGTTCAAGGCTGTGGCTGGCGAGTTCGCGATTGATCATGTCGAAATTTTCCAAAGGATCGCCCGGTTGCAGATCGGAGAGGTCGACAAGGTGCAAAAAGAGATCGGTCCGCTCTACATGTTTGAGGAAGCGGGTGCCAAGGCCCTGGCCGATACTCGCACCTTCGATCAAACCGGGAATGTCGGCCATGACAAAGCTGTTATACCCACCGCCGTAACTGACCACGCCGAGGTTGGGGACGAGGGTAGTGAAGGGGTAGTCGGCAATTTTCGGCTTGGCGGCTGAGACCGTCGCAATCAAAGTCGATTTGCCGGCGTTGGGCATGCCGACCAGGCCGACATCCGCCAAAAGTTTCAACGACAGGCGCAGGGTGCGCTCTTCGCCGGGGATGCCGGGCTGGGTATGGCGTGGTGCCCGGTTGGTGCTGGTCAGAAAGCGCGCATTTCCCCGCCCGCCCATGCCGCCGTGCAGCAATAGAACCCGCTGATCGGCCGAGACCATGTCGGCGAGGAGTTCATCGGTTTCGACGTCATAGATCAGGGTGCCGAGGGGGACGACGATCTCCAGGTCATCCCCGGATTTGCCGTGCATATCCTTGCCCATCCCCGGTAAGCCGTTTTTGGCTTTGTGGTGGACTTTATAGCGGAAGTCAAGGAGGGTGCCGAGGCCGGGGTCGACAACAACCCAGACATCGCCGCCATTGCCGCCGTCGCCGCCGTCAGGGCCGCCGCGGGGGATAAATTTCTCGCGGCGGAAAGAGAGGCAGCCGCGGCCGCCATCGCCGGCTTTGGCGTAGATTTTGACTTCATCAACAAATTGCATGGGGCTTTCCTAATAGAAAAGCCCGGAGTCGCAGGGACTCCAGGCCTCTTCTGTGTGCATGGTGCCGGAACGATCAGGCCGGATAGACGCTGATCTTCTGGCGGGTCTTGTCTTTGCGCTCGAACTTCACAACCCCTTCGATCAGCGCAAACAAGGTATAATCCTTGCCGCAGCCGACGTTGTTGCCGGGATGGAAGGTGGTACCGCGCTGGCGGACCAGAATTGAGCCGGCGGTTACGGCTTCGCCACCAAAGCGTTTGACGCCGAGGCGTTTACCACCGCTGTCGCGACCGTTGCGGGAGCTGCCAACCCCTTTTTTGTGTGCCATGAGAAATTCTCCTTACGCCTCAATGCCTGTAATTTTCAGGCGAGTGATCGGCTGACGGTGTCCGTACAGTTTGCGAGTGCCCTTGCGCCGCTTCGAATGGAAAACGAGGACTTTTTTGTCCTTGTCCTGTTCGACGATGCGTGCCGTGACTTTCGCCCCGGTGAGTAAAGGTGTTCCGATTTTAACCTCCGCTCCACCGACCATGAGGACCTCACCCAGCTCGATAGTATCACCTACCATGCCTTCGATCTTCTCGATCTTTAACAGATCGCCTTCGGAAACTTTGTACTGTTTGCCTCCGGTCTTAATTACCGCGTACATAACTCTTCACCTCGCTCTCGCTTTTTTGTAGCGGGTTACTATAGGTAAGGTGGGTTTTGCTGTCAAGGAAAAATATAAGGTCATCTGATCCCAATGTTTCTTTTTGTTTTGTCAGGTGAAAGCTGAAAACTCCGGTCTAGGCTTTTTTCTCCCGACATGTTAAGGTCTTGACTCGGCTATTGTTAATTTAATGTTGCTTTGAGAGAGGAAAAATATGGCTTATCCGCACCTTCCCGAGGTGGATCTGCACACCCATACCATTGCTTCGGGGCATGCATTCAGTACCATTTCAGAGATTGTTGCCGCTGCTGCGGCAAAAGGTTTACGTGGCGTCGGCATGACCGACCACGGCCCGGCCCTCCCCGGCGGACCGCACGCCTATCATTTTCATGCCCTGCGTTTTGTCCCCCCCACTCTGCACGGGGTCCGCATCCTGCGCGGCATCGAGGCCAACATTATCGGCCCCGGTGAACTCGATCTCCCGGAGCACAGCCTCAACCGCCTCGATTTGGTTATGGCCGGGTTCCACGAAGATTGCGGCTTTCGCGGCCACGATCAGGCGGAGAATACCGAGGCTCTCCTGCACCTGATGGCGAAACATCGCGTGCATGTGCTCACCCACCTCGGCAATCCGGTCTTCCCCATCGACGCCCTTGCTGTCGCCCGGCGCGCCGCTGAACTCGGTGTCGCCATCGAGATCAACAATGCCTCTTTTTCTATCAGTCGCAAAGGGAGTGCCGAAAACTGTCGGCAGATGGCGCGACTTTGTGCCCAGTTGGGTACGCCGGTGGCGATCAACAGCGATGCCCACATTGCCGCAACCGTCGGATGCATCGAAGATGCTTTGCAGGCGGTTGAGGAGGCTGGCGTGCGTTGGGAGCAGATTGTCAACCGGACGCTGGCGAGTACTTTGGACTTTCTCGGCCTTGATTCCGGGGGTTAAACGTGCGATATTGTCCCCACTCACGTTGATACAGACTAATTTTTTCTAACAGGAGCTTTGCTAAAATTATGAAATTTAAAATGATTATTTCCGCTGTTGGTATGCTTTGTCTTTGCGCCGCCAGCGCTGGTGCCGCGTCTCTCGATCTCAGCCTTAACGATGACAGTGTTCAGGCCCAGGCTTTTTTTCCAATAACGCAAGATGCCTATGGCACCACTCAGGTCGGTATCCGTGGCCTTTATAATGATGATCACAACACCAAACTGGTTTCCGGTGAAGTTGATTTCATCGGCAAGCCCGGTGATATTCCCGGATTGACCGCTGGCGTCGGCTTGATCGCCTGGGGCGGTGAGGCAGGACGAGGGGGGGATGTTGATATCTTTTCAATCGGGCTCGGTGCCAAAGTTGGCTTTGCTCCGCCGCAACTGATGGGGATCGGCATCGACGGCAAGTTCTTTTACGGTCCGAAGATCCTTTCCGGCGGCGATTCCGAGCGTGTCTTTGAAAGCGGTCTGCGCCTTTCTTACGCCATTATCCCCAAGGCCCGCCTCTTTGTCGAATATCAGAAGATCCATGTTGATCTTGATGGCGGTGGCGACGGCGATATCGATGACGATCTGCGCATCGGTTTTGAAGCAAAATTCTAAGAGATCTTCACAACATTTTGATCTATTGCACCCGCCGGATCCCCCGGCGGGTGTTTTAGTATCTGCGCGATCGCTCCTTTCAGAGTGGTGAGATCAGGGTCTGTATCGGCAATTGCCACGGTGATGCGCTGCTCGGGGCAGGTGTGGCGATACAGGGGGTCGTAATAAAGGAGCATCAAATCTTTCGCCAGATCCTCCCATTTCCCGGCTTCGAGATAGCCGAGGAGGCGGTCGTGATTCTCGCCACCGAGGCGGGGGCGGATCAGCGCCAAGGGGCGGAGAAAATCCTTTTTCAGTTCATCGCGAGCCGGGTAGTCGTCAAGGGTAATGCGAACCCGCGTTTCGATAGGGGCCTCGATCCAGAGGCTGGTCTCCACCTGCAGGGCCGCGTAGACGCGGGCAGGGAGAATCAGGCGACCGATATGTTTACTCTCCCCTTCAGCCAGGGCATAACCGTTGGCCGGAATGCGGCGCATTTCATCCCACAGCAGCGCTTCAAAGGCGATCTGGGACGGTTGCGGCTCGAGACCGAGATTGCCAAAGGCGCTGCCGCGGTGATTGGCGAGTCCTTCGAGATCGACCACCGGATAGCCGTCTTTCTGCAAGATCTTGAGGAGTCGGGTCTTGCCAACGCCGGTCAGTCCCCGCAACACCAGTAAACGTCCCCACTCACCCTGAGTAAAGAAGTCGCGCACCAGAGCGCGAAAAGCTTTGTGCCCCCCTGCAATCTGCATGGTCGGAATGCCGGCCAGATCGAAGAAGGTGCCCAAGGCAAAGCTGCGCATCCCGCCGCGCCAGCAAAAGACCAGAACCGGTGACTTCTTGCCCTCCATGGCCGCCTCGACCTGATCGATCAGCTTCGGGATCTTCGGCGCTACCAGCTCGACCCCCAAACGTTTAGCCTTGTTTTTTCCTTCGATTTTGTAAAGTGTTCCGACCCGGGCGCGTTCGGCATCATCAAAGATGGGGATATTGATCGCCCCCGGAATCGTCCCCTCGGCATATTCCGCCGGGGAGCGGGCGTCGACGAGGAGTGCGCCCCGTTCGCGCAGGGCCAGGGCTTGTTCGATAATGACTGTTTGCACTGTTGCTGGTATCCTTCGGGAGAGATGGCTGGAAGCGGTGCTGAATCTATCCCGTCGTTCGTATTAATGCAACGGATCTTCAAACCCTTCATGGAAATCATGGGTGCCGAGTTCGTGCACTTTCATCAGATTCGTTGATCCGCGGGTTTCGATCGGAATCCCCATCGTCACCACGATCAGATCGCCATGACGAAAGCCGACAGCCAGGAGTTTTTTCTCCACCGCCGAGATCTGCTGATCGGTATTCTCCATGATGCCGACTTCCGTAGAATGGACACCCCAATAAAGCGACAGGCGGCGGCGGATTTCGGCCGAAGCGGTGAAGGCGATGATCGGCGTTGTCGGGCGAAAGGCCGAGATCAGGGCAGCAGTGCCGCCGGA
>DIKR01000015.1 GCA_002424625.1 Desulfuromonadaceae bacterium UBA5613 | reverse complement strand
CGCCTCCCCGCGGGGGAACTCGCCGCGGAGCAGCGCCTCCCGCAGCAGGTGGATCGATTCCGGCGCCAGTTCGCCGAAGCTCGCCTGCCGCTCCACGTAACCGGCCATCCGCCATTGCAGGCCATCGAGGTCGAGCAGGCCGACCATGAAGCCGATCTGGTCGAGCGCCGTTTGAAGAAAGAAGGTGCAGAAGTCGAGCAACCCCTGGTTCGACAGCTTGCCGCGCCCGTCAAGATCGCCGCGACGGTGCTCATCAGCGCCAGCCAGCGCGACAAGGTAGGCGTCACGGTTGCGGGCAAACCCTCGCGACACCGCCCACAGACCATGCCCGTCGATGCGGGCAATATGCTGTAATGAAATGATATTTTTCGAACTACACAAAACGGCGCGTTAGTTTTGGCCGATTTTGTGGCCGATGATCGGTGGGTGGTGCCTGAAGTTCAAGCCCCTCCTGCCAGTGCCCATCACCGTCCGACGTGGGGAGCCAAACAAAATCAGAGGGTTAGGCGATTTGCCTGATCCTCTGTTTGTTTTCTATTGGGAACTTGTCCCAGCCCTGTCCCAGCCATTGCCCCTAGCTTTGCCAAATTTGCCCGTGGATGTCTTTTTGGCCTGTTCCGAATGGTGACGCTAGGCTTGGGCGCTACATGTGCTGACAGGTGCGTAAGTGTATGCCCCCCGGCCCCCCATCCCCAGACATTGACTCATTTCAATACGGAGTCTGTTGCTGGGCTGGCTATTCCGGTCCCACCCTTTGAAGAACAGCACCGCATCATCGCCAAAGTTGACCAACTCATCGCTCTGTGCGACGCCCTCGAAGCCAAACTCAACCAGGCCTGGCAACAGAGCGAGACGTTGATGGAAGCCAGCGTGCGGCAGTTGTTGGTGGCGTGATTTGAGGTTAGGAGGCGGGGGGCGACGAGTGTTGATTGCTTTTGTTGGGTATTGTTTCTACAATGTAATGCAAATGCAACGCAAGGAGTGAGCGATGAAAACTGCCAGCATGCCGTCGCTGCGTGTCGATCCCACGCTGCGTCACGACGCGGAGAGCGTCCTGCGCGAGGGGGAGACTCTATCGGGCTTCATGGAACAGGCTTTGCGGGCCAGCATTCGCGCCCGGCGCGCCCAACGCGAGTTCATCGCCAGGGGATTGGCGGCGCGTGACGAGGCGCGGGCCACCGACGAGTACTTCACCGCCGATGATGTGCTGGAGGAGATGGAGCGGATCGTGGCGCGGGCCGAAGCCACGTTGCGCCCGTGAGCTACCAGGTTCGCTACACGAGAGCCGCGCGAGACGATCTCCTGCGGCTCTTCGCTTTTCTGGCGGAGCGCGATCCGGCGGCGGCCCGGCACGCGCTGGCAACGATTCGTAAAAGCATCGCCCTGTTGCAAGATTTTCCGTTCACCTGCCGCAAAGCTGATCCCGACAACCCGTTTCTGCGCGAGATGGTCATCTCCTTCGGCGTACGCGGCTACGTCGCGCTCTTCGAAGTCGAAGGAGACGGCATCGTCACGATTCTCGCCGTTCGTCATCAAAGGGAAGAGGATTATCACTAACCGAGGGCCATCTGCGGAGCGCTGTCATGGACCGGATCTGGAGCACGGGACGGGTGCGCAAGGGTATCACCGCCCTGGCCTGCCCGCCGGGACAGGTCGAGGAGTAGGAGCCGGCGCCGCCCCACCCAGTTGAGCCGCCAGCGGATAGCGTGCAACGCTTAGGAGTTATGTCTTCGCTGGTCTTTGGACAGGCAGCGACAGACAGCGCCGGCAACAAAATGTGGCCACTCAATCTTGTGATAGGAGACGGCGACTCCCTGTATGCCGAAGTGACGCCGCTTTTGCAGGGATATAACAAGGGCTGGTGGGAATGTGAGTTTTCAGCAAAGGAGATTCACCACTGCACAGTTATGATCACCGCGTCGGCGTAACTGCCTACGGGGACGTTCTGCCTCGGCGGAATCACACCGAAGATAGGGTAAGTACCGCTTCCCGCTCCGGCTTGCACATAACTGCCACCCTTACCGTCTCCCCATGGCTTGGTTTGGGCACCATCGGTGAACAGGTAATATTCAAGGGTCCTTCCACCGTTTTGCATTTTTCTTGGGGAAAAACTGCCGCCAGAGTGCTGTCCCGCGTCCAAGAGGATGGCATAAGGGAAATCCCTGTCGCAGGTGACCCGCAGACTCCCTTCACCGTAGGTTGGCAGATTCTGGAGTTGGTCGTAGATGCCCCAGTTCAAGCCGGTTGTCATGATCGCGCACTCCTGTGCAAAGGGCGCGGTCACTGCCATTGATTCTAGAAACACAAAAATCATCAGACTACGGATAAACACAGGCATACGTCCCCAGATCAACCAAAATGTCATCACTTTGTTGGATTTCCATCGTAAAATGGCAAAGTTTCTCTTCGAACAGCACGTTCGCCCGATATTGTCCCGGGGGAACGTTTTCGAGGTAAAACTCGCCCCCCTTGCCGACCACATATTCCTGCGTATGCCCAGCAACCTCAAGTGTCAGCAAAGCGTACTGGGCTGGCTTACTTTCTTCTGCCACTCCAACAAAAACACTTCCGGTCAACCCTTGGAGTTTGGTTGCGGCAAAATCTACGACCCCACCGCTGCGCGAATAGGGAGACACGTACTGCTGCACTTTGGTAAGGCGATAATTGATCGGGATGTCCCGGTCGCTGATTGATATAAGGTTGTCACGATAGGCATACACGTCGGTCACAGCCACAGTGCCGCGTCGGTCGGTTCGCCCAAATTCTTGATTATTCAGATTGACTGCGACATCCGGGATTTCGGAGACTTTTACCACGACAAGGCTATCGTTGACCGGCTTGGTGACATAAACTTTGCTGTCAACCACCGAAACCGCCCCGGCAGTGGAGAGGGAATAACGATCCTCATCTTTGTAGCGACTGCACCAAGCTTCGTAAATGCCATAAGGAGCCCGGAAGGAAAACCGACTATCGAGCTGCCTTTCCTCATTGTCATTATCCCTTTGACCGGCTCGCACGTTATAGCTTAAGCCATTACCAACAGGCGGATTCTTTTGTATGGTCAGCGTATCCTCACGGCGGTCAACCTGCTTACGGTAGTCATAGCGTGCCAACTCATCTTTAGCAAACAGCCAGGTTAATCCGACGAAGACCTCGTGCTTGACCCTGTTGTCGGTATTGCCGTGGTCGCTTGTCTCCTGCCGACTGGCCGAAACGTTCAAGCTGAAAGCATTGGTGAGCCTCTTCGAATAGTAGATTCGCTGGGTACGGATATCCGCGGATCGTTCGTAGTCCTTGTAGTTGTAGCCAAAACTCAACGACCCGATCCATCCAAGGGGCAGACCGAAATTCAGGTTGAGCTCCGTTCGCACCCTGTCATCTTCAGGCTCCAAGGAGAGGTTTGAATAGAGCCGCCCCTGTTGCTTCGCAAAGGTTCGTAAGTTGAACTTTCTATGGATGAACTGATAGGCCATGCCTATGGCGCCACCCTCGTGGCCTTGTGCCGAACTAGCCGCCGCTACCAGGTCGATTTCCCCGTAGTTGCCTAGAAGCAATTGTGCCGTCAGCGCCAGGTTGTAAAGATCATGGCCGGCCTCACCCCTCACTCCGCCCGTGAACCAGCGCGTCAACCCAAGTCGGTGATATCCGAGGAAGCTCAGATCCTCGTAGGAGAAGAGATCTTCGCTGGGATCCATACGGAGGAAACCCAAATTGTAGCTGTAATCGTGCAATCCCGGCGTAAGCAGACTCATGCTGACGTAGTAAGTCTGTAGCGTCTCGATCTCGCTTCCGAAAGCATCCCTGGTGACGACTTTCATTTCGCCGTAGCCGCCGGTAATGGGAATGTAGCCTAGGACGAATTCACCAGGCCGCAACGACTGGCTTTTGATTTTAGTGTCATTAAGGTAGAGGTCCACCTGTGCCGGGACATCGAGAACGCCCTGGAATTGAGGTAGGGAGTACTTTTTGAAGTAGGGATCCATGCCGAACGCCCGCCCGAAGGAGACTCCCCCGAAACTGCCGCTGCCGCCGAGCAGTCCGTTTGCAGCATTGAAATCACCGAACACAGCACGCTGCAGGTTGGCGGGCCGGTCATAAAGCAGGCTGGTTCCTTGTCGAGACCATTCTCTGGACTTGTCCCTGTCCATACTGTAAGTCCATGCAGTCACCCCGTAGACGGACCCTTGACCAAGCGAGAGCTGCAATGGGGCCCTCATGTTCTCGAATTGCACGTTATTCGAGTACCCTGCGGACAAACGATAGTTGAAGATCAGCGAGAGATCTTCCGAACGTACGACGTCGACGTTGCGTCGATACGTTAACAGTTCGACCTGCTGCTTTTGAAACAGTGCGGGTTGTGCGGTCAGGGATATCTCTCCACGAGACATATCCAAAGTGAATGTTATCTCGGGAGCCAGGCTTGTCAGCGCGTAGTAGCTTCGGCCATCAATGTATAACAACGGCCAACGATCAAGGGGGGTGACCCCAAGGGCAGACAACTGGTCTCTGGTGATCAGCACTTCACCGTGGTTGCCAACGAGAAAAAAATCATCGCCTGTCTTTTCCGTGTTCAGGGTCAAGGCCATAATGACATGTTCGAAATCTGCAGCTCGAGCAGGTGAGAACAGAGCCAGAAGCATTACCCCTACAAGGGTCTGACCTGTCATCCATCTGCGGGAGGCAGGCCACACGTTAAACATCCGGTCCATATGAAAGAATTTATTCAGCCCTGACTGTGGGTTTTCGGGAGACACCTTTCCCCTCAGTCTCATCACTCGCAGGCTGACCCACGCACATTTTGGGATCCACTGGTAAGGACACGCTCTTCTTGCCTTTGCCTGCAGTGACCTCCAGGATGATCTCTTTCGCTTGCAGGCACGGATCCTTTGGTAAATCCACGGAATAGCTTCGTGTTGCACCAGCCAGCACGTACCAGCCACTTAGGCTCTTCTCGTAGACCAACAGGCCTTGGCTATCCGTGGCTGCTAGATGGACCCTCTCGTTGACCAGATGAACATTCCCGGTGTTCTTGACCTTCACCTGAACCAACTCCCCCTCGATATGGGCGCCGGCCAGCTCCCAATCTACCACTTTGGGCAGCGGAGCGATGAAAACCGGCAGCGAGAGTGTCAGCGTCATCTTCAGGGCCATCTCCCCCGGCTTGATCACGGGGAGTTCCTGTATAAAAAGACGGAAAGCCCTTTCCTGAGTTTCTTGTGCTTGTTGGTAACCAACCCTGACCAGTGCCTGCTCACCCTTGGGCAGGGTCACAATTTTTGGGAAGAAGATCAGATCCCTGGTTGGCATATAAAGGTCTTCAGCCGTACCTCTCGCGAGCCACTCCTTCGCTTCAATCTGTACGGTAACATCTTCTGTCCCGACATTGGTCAGTTTAAGAATAGAGGTCTTGCTGCTGCCATCGAGTGACAGGGAAGTTGGCGTCACTTTGAAATTGCCGGCATCGGCCAATCCAGGCATGACAAACGGCAAGGTGAGTGCAAAGCAGCCCCAGAAGAATCGTCGCATTGAACCTCCTTGTCGAGAAAAAAAGCGCAGGCACCTAACCGATGCCTGCGCCGTAATCACGCTTGAATAATTTTCCCATTGGTTCTTTTGACTATAAAGATACCTTAAAAATGTACCGTGACATTGACGGTATCAGTATATAGCCCAGGAGCAACAGAACCCGTGGATGGCAAGAGAGTCGCATCCACTGGATAGCTGGCTTGAGATCCGGAGCCAATATCGGCAAGAGAAGAGAACGGATAGGTGTTTGCGAAGTCGGCATCTCCCCAAGGGTTATTCGTATTTGGTTTTACCAAAACATAATCAAGATACACACCTTCGCCATTGGTCAAGGTACGATCTCCATAAGCGCCTAGATTAAAATTCTGCCCTGCATCGAGTGAAATGTTGAAAGGCATCCCGGCCAGGCACCAGACCGCTATCGCCCCGGAACCCTGGACCGCTAGAGTCCCATCATAATCTTGAAAAACAACAGGAGAAGTCATAACGCTACACGCCGCACCAACCTGAGCCGAGAGTGACAAGGATGCCTCTACCTGCTCAGCGTAGGCCGGTGTCGTGAGCAGCAACCCACCCAAAATGCCGATGAGAATCTTTTTCATGGACGTTTCTCCTCTCTGGCGATTAAACACCTAGCTTCTAGTAAACCTCCATGGATAAATCATATCTTTTAGGTAGGCAATATTGTCAACATAAAAAAAACTAACGGTAGCGAGCAAATAGAATGTCCGGTGCTGTTGCACAACAACTGTCCGGTTCATGGTGGTATCGGGAGGGCTGGCATGACACGGACGCAGCTACGACAGGAGTTCCGGACTATGAATTTTGAAAACGCCCGGACCCTTTGGACTGAAAACCGCCTCACGCAAGCCGGGGCCGCGCACATGCTCGGTGTCTGTGAACCCACTTTCCGCCGCTATCTCCTGCGTTACCAAGACATTCTGATGATTTCGTTAAAGCATACGGTCACAATGGTTACTTCAAATCCTTGGAAGACATCGTTTTCTTCTACCACTGGCGCGCCGCGATGGACGCAGGCATGGGCGGTGGTATGGGTGGCGGTGGCATGGAGAATTTGTTCCCCCCGCCGGAGGTTGATCAGAACCGTGCGACACTTGGGTTTTTCCCGCGAGCGCTAGAGGCAAATATCGTGCTCTTCATGAAGACCATTCACAAATCAAAGAAAGAGGAGAGCCGTTTTTGGCACTGTTAATGAATTCTCGAGACTAAGTAGTCTGACCAATATCGTCAATCTTCCTTTTCTGCGCTATTCCGCAGCCATTTTGAAAACAAGGAATGCCGAAGTTCGCTCCCGGCACCTGTTCAACTCCGTGGCAATCCAGAAAAACTATCCGTTACGCGCCATAAGGTACTGGTGGGTTTTCTGCGCGCTTGTGGAGGAGCGCGAGAGAATTGGCCGGCCTCTGGAGATCGTGGATATGGGCTGCGGCAAGGGCATCATGAGACATTTTGCTGGCAACGGCATCGACGGCCGATGGACCGGTCTCGACTGGCGGGTCAATACTAGCAATCTGGAGGCCGCCGGCTACACCACAATGCATGACTGCGATTTCGATCAACCGTTGCCGCAGGCAGACCAATCTGTAGACGCGGTGATTTTTCTGCACGTCATCGAGCATCTGCCGCGTCCGGTACATACTCTGGCGGAGATTGCCCGCATTCTTCGCCCTGGCGGGGTGCTGCTCGCCGGCAGCCCGATTGCTCCCAAGTGGATCGCTCAGACCAGGGAGAAACTGTTCAAACGTCAATTGCAGGCCGGCCTGAGAAAACCCGGCCGCCATATCAACTCGTTCTGGCCGATGCGCTGGCGGGAGTCGGTCGCAACTGCCGGCCTTGGTCTCGATTTTTCAACTGGGGCTTTCCTGGCACGCTGTTCCGGTTCGCCCCTGGAGAATTTCAGCTGGTGGCTACGGCTCAACAACCTGTGGGGCGGGCTGTTCCCTTCTCTGGGAAGCGAGTATTACCTCCGAGCACGCAAGCCGGACCTGGCGAACTGCCCGACAAACTTCGAGATGGCAAATCTGCGGGAATGCGTGTCCCTGACATCTTGACCTGCGGGCGCCATGATTATTTCTTCCTTTCCCGCACAGTTATTAAAACACCTCGGTGTCAGTATTTTGGGGGCCACGGTTCATTATTCGCTGACCCTGATCGTTGTTTATCTGGCGGCGTTCAGACCTATCCGGGCATCGTCTTGTGGCGCTTTGGCCGGCGCAGCCATCATATACTCGATCTGTCAACGAGGTGACTTCTTCGTCTCTCGATGTAAACTGTTTGGTATCGAGGGAACTGACGCATGACGTCCGAACACAAATCCAACCCGGAGCAGAAGACTCACTGGGAAGCGGTCTTCTCCCAGAAGGCGGCCTTCTTCGGAGAAGAACCAAGTGATTTTGCGAAAAAGTCACTTGACCTGTTCCGGCGGGAGGACGTGCACTCCGTGCTGGAACTGGGCTGCGGGCAAGGCCGGGATACCTTCCTGTTTGCCCGAAGCGGCCTAAGGGTGACAGCTCTGGATTACGCGGAAGCCGCCGTCGCTGAAATTCGCAAAAGAGCCGCGGCAGACAGGCTGTCGGCGTTGGTCATCGCCCAATCTCACGACGTCAGGCAGCCGCTCCCTTTCCCTGATTGCGGTTTCGATGCGTGCTACTCCCACATGCTGCTGTGCATGGAGCTTTCGACTGCCGAGATAGCTTTCCTCCTCGGGGAAATCCTGAGGGTGCTTAGACCTGGTGGGCTTGCGGTCTATTCAGTACGCAGCGACCTGGACAAGCATTACCGCACCGGCATACAGCTAGGCGAGGATATCTACAAAATTGGCGGCTTCGTCGTCCATTTCTTCACTGAGGAGAAGATCAAAAAACTGGCCAAGGGCTATGACCTTTCGGTGATCGACCGCCTGAAGGAAGGGAGCCTTCCCCGCGATCTGTATTGCGTCACCATGAGAAAAAGGGCCGTTTCAGAAGCTTCGCAGGATAACCCTTGCAAGGAGAACACGATGTCTGCCCCCCTGAATAGGTTTCAGGATTTCATGGATGCCTCTTTGGCTCCCGGTGTCCTCGACCAAAAGACCAAGCAACTGGTTGCCCTGGGTGCAGCACTTGCTGTCGGGTGCGACCCCTGAACGGATTTCGGCCTCGCAGTTGCGGGGCAAGCGGGGGCATCAATCGAGGAAATGCAAGAGGTGGTGGCCATTGCCATGACCGTCAATGCGTTCAAGACTCGTGCTCTGTTCGACGGCAAGGTCAAAGAGCTACCACTAAGCAATTATGCGCCCGAGCCGCCTCCAGGGAAAACGTGAGGCGTGTGAATGGTTGCTTCAGTTGAAGCCTGCTTCTTTTTGACGATTTTCAGGACTTGAGCCAGAAACAGCATGGCCGATTTCCTAATGGAAATCGGCCATGCTGACCCCGACTGTTGCACCTTTCTGCTCGCGGGTCAGGCGAAATCATTCCAACTCGTCGCAGTCCGAGTCCGTTTTGGTCGAAGTTGGCCTGGCGAATGATGCGAAGGCGGCTACTTCCCCGCCTTACGTCTGACGGTGACCGTCTCGCCGG
>DIKR01000054.1:5038-15340 GCA_002424625.1 Desulfuromonadaceae bacterium UBA5613 | reverse complement strand
AGGGGAGCCGGGTGACGACCGGACAGATCCTGGCGCGTCTTGAAGACCGCGAGACCGCAGCCGCTCTGGAGCAGGCGCAGGCCAGCTATGCCGCGGCACAAGCGGTGAAGGTTGAAGCCGAAGCCGAACTGCGTGATGCGCAGCGCAGTGATCAGAGGATGCGCGACCTTCTCATTCAGGGATTTGTCGCCCAGGCCGAGGCGGACGCGACGCTGACGCGGCTGGAGCGGAGTCGGGCCACGGTGCAGGCGGCCACCGCGAATATCGCCGTGGCTCGGGCCGGGGTGCGCGGCGCCGAAGTCGCCCTCGATAACACCCGCATCCGTGCCCCCTTCGATGCCGTGGTGTTGACCAAAAATGCCGATCTCGGCGACATTGTTACCCCGCTCGGGGCGGCGGCAAATGCCAAGTCAGCGGTGGTGACGATTGCCGACCTTTCCTCGCTGCAGATCGAAGCCGACGTCTCTGAAGCCAATCTCAGCCGCATCCATCCCGGCCAGCCCTGCGAAATCATCCTTGACGCCATCCCGGAGCAGCGTTTTCGCGGCGAACTGGTGACGATCGTCCCGACCGCCGATCGCAGCAAGGCGACGGTGATGGTCAAGGTGCGCTTTGCCGAACTCGACCCCCGCGTTTTGCCGGAGATGAGTGCGCGGGTGGCGATCCTTGACCGGCCGCTGACAACTGCTGAAGAAGTTCCGAAGCTGGTTATCCCGCCGGCGGCCGTACAGGACGATGGTGGCCGCAAGATCGTTTATCGCCTCGACGGCACGCGGGTGCGGGCGGTTCCCGTTGTCCTCGGCCCGAGCCTTGGCGATCAGATCGAGGTCCGCTCCGGCATCGTTGCCGGCGAGAAGGTGGTGCTGCGCCCCCTGGAAAAGATGCGCGACGGCCGGCGAGTGACGCAGGTGCAGCCGTGACGACCACCCCGCCGCTGGTACTGATCCGCGATCTGTCCAAGTCCTACCGGCGCGGCGACCAGATTATCCCCGTCCTCGACAATCTCTCCCTCGACATCCCGGCCGGCGAATTCCTCGCCCTGATGGGGCCGTCGGGCTCGGGAAAGAGCACCCTGCTTAATCTCATCGCCGGCATCGACTCCGCCGATTCCGGCCGTCTCGAGGTCGGCGGTATCGATATCCGTCCCCTCTCGGAACGGGAGCTGGCGCGCTGGCGCGCCGGTCACATCGGCTTCATCTTCCAGTTCTACAACCTCATCCCCGTCCTCACCGCCTTTGAGAATGTCGAACTCCCTCTCCTTCTCACCGATCTCCCCCGGCAGCAACGCCGCGACCACGTTGAGCTCGTCCTTGGTCTGGTCGGCCTGGCGGACCGCAGCGATCATTATCCCGGTCAGCTCTCCGGCGGCCAGCAGCAGCGCGTCGCCATTGCCCGCGCCCTCGTTGCCGACCCGAGCATTATCGTCGCTGACGAACCGACCGGCGACCTTGACCGCCACTCCGCCGAAGAGGTGCTGGAGTTGCTGGAGAAGCTGGTGCACGACTTCGGCAAGACGGTGATCATGGTCACCCACGATCCCCGCGCCGCCGACAAGGCGCATGTGGTGCGGCAGCTGGAGAAGGGGGTGTTGATGTGAGCCGGAATCATGTTCATCCTTAAGCTGATCCTGCGCAACGTCTTCCGCCATCGTTTGCGCTCCCTCCTCACCGTCGTCGGGGTCGCCATCGCCATTCTTGCTTTCGGCATGTTGCGGACCCTCACCGGACTTTGGGAAGAGGGGATGAAGCATGCTTCGCCGATCCGACTGGTGACGCGAAACGCCACTTCGCTGATCTTCCCCCTGCCGATCGCCTACCTCGAACGCATCCGTCAGCTCCCCGGCGTCACCCGCGTTGCCCACGGTGTCTGGTTTGGCGGCATCTATATCGACGAAAAAAACTTCTTTGCCAGCTATGCGGTGGAGCCGCGCAACTATCTCGCTCTTTATCCGGAAATGGTCGTCCCGCCACCGCAGCGCGACGCTTTTTTCCGCGAGCGCAAGGGGTGCATGGTCGGCGCCAGTCTCGCCAATCGTTTTGGCTGGAAGCTCGGCGATCCCATTGTCCTGCGCGGCACCATCTATCCCGGCGATTGGGAATTCATCCTGCAGGCGATTTATCGGGGCAAGGACAAGACCGTCGACGAGCGCGGCTTCATCTTTCACTGGGATTATTTCAACGAAAAGTTGCGCATGACAGCGCCGGAGCAGGCGGATCAAACCGGCTTCTTCATGGTCGGAGTGAGCCGTCCCGAGGTGGCGGCGACGGTATCCGAGACCATTGACCGCAGCTTTAAAAACTCTCTGGCCGAGACCATCACCGAGACCGAAGAAACTTTTCATCTTAACTTCCTCGCCATGACCGAAGCGATCCTCATCGTCATCGAGATCGTTTCTTATGTGGTGATCGCCATTATCATGGTCGTCGCCGCCAATACCATGGCGATGACCGCTCGCGAGCGGACCGCCGAATATGCCACCCTCAAGACCATCGGTTTTGGCCCTGGTCACATCGCCGGGATCATCTGCGGCGAATCGATCGCCATCGCCCTGTTGGGCGGCGCCATCGGCATTGTTTTGACCTTTCCGGCGGCGCAGATGATTGAAACCGCGCTCAGTGATTACTTCCCCTTCTTTTCGGTCACGCCGAAGACGTTGATCTACGAAGCCCTCGCCAGCCTCGGCATCGGCGTGGCCGCGGCGGTCCTCCCGACCTGGCGCGGGGCAACGATCCGCATTGCCGAGGGCTTGCGGAGGGTCGGCTGATGCCTGTCCCCTTTGCCTATTCGTTGCGCAATCTCTGGACGCGGCGCCTGACCACGGTCCTCACCGCCGCCGGGATGGCGCTAGTCGTCTTTGTCTTTGCTGCCACGCTGATGCTCGGTGAAGGATTGAACCGCACCCTGGTCGCCACCGGTTCCTACGACAATGTCATCATGACCCGCACCAGTGCCAATTCCGAGGTGCAGAGCGCGGTGGAACGGGGGCAGGCGGCGATTGTCGAGAGCCGGCCGGAGGTGGCGATCGGCGCAAACGGCGCGCCGTTGCTGGTCAAGGAGCTGGTGGTGATCATCAACCTGCTGCGCCGTGACAGCGGCCAGTCGGCCAACATCGTCGTGCGCGGCACCAATGATGTTGCTCTCCAGTTGCGGCCGCAGGTGCGGTTGATCGCCGGTCGCCTGCCGCAGCCCGGCTCAAGCGAAGTTGTGGCCGGGGCCAGTATTGCCCGGCGCTTTCAGGGCGGCGGTCTTGGTGAGACTGTACGCTTCGCACTGCGTGACTGGCAGGTGGTGGGGGTCTTCGATGCCGGCACCACCGCCTTCAACTCCGAACTCTGGGGCGATGCCGATCAGTTGATGGCGGCCTTTCGCCGGCCGGTCTATTCGTCGCTGACCTTCCGGCTGCGCGAAGCCGGACTCTTTCCCGATCTGAAGACGGAACTGGAGAGCGATCCCCGCCTGACCCTCGAAGCGCGGCGCGAGACCCGCTACTACGCCGATCAATCCGAGGCGATGGCCAAATTTCTGCGCATCCTCGGCCTGACGCTGACAGTGGTCTTCTCCCTCGGGGCGATTATCGGCGCCATGATCACCATGTATGCGGCCGTTGCGGGTCGCACCAGCGAGATCGGCACCCTGCGCGCCCTCGGTTTCACCCGTCCGGAGATCCTCATCGCCTTTATCGCCGAAGCCCTCCTCCTGGGTGGGGTCGGCGGCATCGGCGGCGTCGCTGGCGCCAGTCTGCTGCAGTTTCTCACCATCAACACCCTCAATTGGCAGACCTTCTCGGAATTCTCCTTCGGCTTTATCCTCACCCCAACGATCGCCATGCAATCATTGCTCTTTGCCTTGGTCATGGGGCTGCTCGGCGGTATCCTGCCGGCGCTGCGGGCAGCGCGGATGACAATTGTCGAGGCGTTGCGGCAGGAGTGAAAAAAAATCTGGACAAGAATATCTCAAAGAGTATATACTGGAATGAACATTCATTCTGTAAGCGAAAATGAGGCGCAAGATGTCAAAAGCGGAGAAGCGTGACGAGATCGTTCGTGCCGCCCTGGAGATTATCGCCGAGCACGGTTTTCACGGTGCGCCGATGGCGATGATCGCCGAGAAAGCCGGGGTGGGGGCGGGGACAATCTACCGGTACTTCGAGAACAAGGATGTGCTTATCAATGAACTTTATCGAGAACTGGAAGATAGGATCTACGCGGCGGTGCTGGCGGGCTATTCCTCCGACAAGCCGATCCGCGAGCGCTTTATTTATCTCGGCACCGCTGTTCTCGGTTACTTTATCGCCAATCCCCTCGACTTCCGTTATCTCGAACAATTTCATAATTCCCCCTACGGCATGGCCTACCGCCGTGACCGGATTTCCGGCAAGAAGGAAGATCGGGATATGTATCGCGAACTTTTTGAAGAAGGGGTGGCGCAACAGGTGATCAAGGACTTCCCTCTGGTTGTCCTTTTTGCTTTGACCTTCGGCCCCATCCTTCCCGTCGCCCGCGACCATATTCTGAATTTTATCGTTCTCGACGATGACCTCATCCTGCGGACGATTGAGGCCTGCTGGGATGGTGTGAAGCGTTAATTCAATAAAGAATGAACATTCATTCTACTAAAAAGCTAGAGGTGACTATGCAACGCATGTCCAAAGCAACAATCCTGGTTTCTGTCGGAATTCTTTCTCTTGCACTGCTGGGTGGCTGCAGCAAAAAAGATGCGGCGGGCCCGCCGCCAGGCGCAGCGCCCGAGGTCGGGGTGGTCACCTTGCAGCCCCGGCAGGTGACCTTGAGTGCAGAACTCACCGGGCGCACGGCGCCCTACCAGATCGCCGAGGTCCGTCCCCAGATCAGCGGCATCATCCAGAAGCGTCTCTTCACCGAGGGCGCGGAGGTCAAGGCCGGGCAGACCCTTTACCAGATCGATCCCGCTGTTTATCGGGCAGCGTTGGCGAGTGCCAAGGCTGCTCTCGCCCGCGCCGAGGCCAATCTTTATCCGGCCAAGCTCAAGGCCGGGCGTTTTGCTGAACTCCTCTCCAGCCAAGCGGTCAGCCAGCAGGACCACGACGAAGCCCAAGCGGCGCTCAAGCAGGCCGAAGCCGACGTCGCGGCTGCCGAGTCGGCGGTGATAAATGCCCAGATTAACTTGAACTATACTTCCATCGCCGCACCGATCTCCGGGCGCATCGGCCGTTCGAACGTCACTCCCGGTGCTTTGGTCACCGCCAATCAGGAAGCGCTCCTCGCCACCATCCAGCAGCTCGACCCGATCTATGTCGACGTCACCCGCTCCAGCAGTGAAATGATGCAGCTCAAACGGCAGCTCGCCAGCGGAGCATTGCAGACGGATGCCGCCGGCGCGGCGCGGGTTAAACTGATTCTCGAGGATGGCACTCCTTATCCCTTGCCGGGATCGCTGAAATTCTCTGAAGTCAGCGTCGATCCGGGAACCGGTTCGGTCTCTTTGCGCACCCTCTTCCCAAACCCCGAGCAACTCTTGCTGCCCGGGATGTTTGTCCGCGCTGTCCTCGAAGAAGGGAGCAACGCCCAGGCCCTCCTGGTGCCGCAGCGTGGCGTGACCCGCAATCCCGCCGGTACGGCCACGGTCATGCTGGTCGGCGCCGAGGAAAAGGTTGAAGTACGACCGATCAAGGTGGTGCGTACCGTCGGTGATAACTGGCTGGTCGAAGAAGGATTGAACGCCGGCGACCGCGTGATCGTAGAAGGGCTCCAGCGCGCGCGTCCCGGCACGGTGGTCAAGGCCGTACCGTTTGGCGCCGCCCCAACAGCTCCGCAACCCGCTGCCGCCAGCAAGTAAAGGAGCTTTTGTATGCCACGTTTTTTCATTAACCGCCCGATCTTTGCCTGGGTCCTTGCCATCATGGTCATGCTGGCCGGCCTGTTGGCGATCAAGACTCTGCCGGTCTCCCAATATCCGCCGATCGCGCCGCCGCAGATCTCCATCAACGCCATCTACCCGGGGGCATCGGCCCAGACGGTGCAGGATACCGTGACCCAGGTCGTTGAACAGAAGCTCAACGGCATTGACAACCTGATTTACATGTCCTCCAGCAGTGACTCGGCAGGAACCGTCGCTATCAACCTGACCTTCAAGGCCGGCACCGATCCGAACATCGCCCAGGTGCAAGTGCAAAATAAACTGCAACTGGCGCTGCCGCTCCTTCCCCAAGTCGTCCAGCGCTCGGGGATTCAGGTGGTCAAGTCCACCCGGAACTTTCTGCTGATCATCGGTCTGGTCTCTGAGGACGGCTCGATGAGCCGCTACGATCTGACCGATTACGCGGTCTCCAACGTCCAGGACATCATCAGCCGGGTTGAAGGGGTTGGCGAACTGCAGATGTTCGGCTCGCAAAATGCCATGCGCATCTGGTTGAACCCGGCCAAACTGCACAATTACCGCATGACCACCAACAATGTCATCGCCGCCCTCCAGGCTCAGAATGCCCAGGTCTCGGCCGGTCAGTTCGGCGGTAACCCGGCAGTGGCGGGACAACAGTTGAACGCTACCATCACGGCGCGGACGCTGTTGCAGACGGTCGAACAGTTTAATGACATCATCTTGCGCACCAACAGCGACGGTTCCACGGTCCGGCTCAAGGATGTCGCTGAATGTAAAATCGGCACCGAAAATTATGATGTATTGGCCCGCTACAAGGGGCAACCGTTGGCGGGTATGGCCATCCGCCTGGCGGCTGGTGCCAATGCCCTCGCGACCGCCGACCGCATCAAGGCCAAGATGGAGGAGTTGTCCTCTTACTTACCGGCCGGCGTCAAGGTGGTTTATCCCTATGACACCACACCTTTCGTCAAAATCTCTATCGAAGAGGTGGTCATAACCCTGCTGGAAGCGGTCTTCCTGGTCTTTGTGATCATGTTCCTCTTCCTGCAGAATTTCCGGGCCACCCTGATCCCCACTATCGCCGTGCCGGTGGTCCTCCTCGGCACCCTGGGGGTGCTCTCCGTCACGGGGTTTTCCATCAACACCTTGACGATGTTTGCTCTGGTCATTGTTATCGGCCTGCTGGTGGACGATGCCATTGTCGTCGTTGAGAACGTGGAAAGGATCATGAGCGAAGAGGGACTGCCCCCCAAAGAGGCGACGATCAAGTCGATGGGGCAGATTACCAGCGCCCTCTGGGGGATCGCCACGGTATTGACGGCGGTCTTTCTGCCGATGGCCTTTTTCGGCGGCTCCACCGGCGTCATCTACCGGCAGTTTTCCATCACCATCATCTCGGCCATGATCCTCTCGGTGCTGGTAGCGATGACCCTCACCCCCGCTCTTTGTGCCACCCTGCTCAAACCGGTGGCCAAGGGGCACACGGCGGGGGAGACCGGCTGGTTCAAGGGGTTTTTTCTCTGGTTTAACAAGGTCTTTGACTTTGCCAGGACGAAGTATGAGGGAATTGTCGGTCGCTCCTTTGGACAACCGGTGCGCTATCTGCTTATTTACGGCGTCATCGTCGTCGGGATGGTCTTTCTCTTTATGCGGCTGCCGACCGCCTTTTTGCCGGACGAAGACCAGGGATTTATCGTCTGCCAGGTCCAGCTCCCGGCCGGAGCGACCCAGGAACGAACTCTGGAAGTGATCAAGGAGCTCGAAAAACATTTTCTTGAAAAAGAGAGCAACACGGTCGACACGGTGATTACCGTGGCCGGCTTCAGTTTTGCCGGTAGTGGTCAGAATATGGGCCTGGCCTTTGTCAGACTCAAGGATTGGAAGCTGCGCAAAAGTCCTGACTTGAAAGCACCGGCGGTGGCCGGGCGGGCGATGCAGGCCTTTTCCCACATTCGCGATGGTCTTGCCTTTGCATTCTCCCCGCCGGCGGTGGTGGAGCTGGGACAGGCGAACGGCTTTGATTTACAGCTGCAGGACCGTGGCGGTCTCGGCCACGAAAAACTCATGGAAGCCCGCAATCAGCTCCTCGGCATGGCGATGCAAAACCCGAAACTGATCGCGGTGCGGCCTAACGGCCAGAATGATGCTCCCGAGTTCAAACTTGATATTGATGATGTGCGGGCCGGCGCCCTGGGAGTGTCGGCAACGGATATCAACAGCGTCCTTGCCACCGCCTGGGGGAGTTCCTACGTCAACGACTTCATCCAGAATGGCCGGGTCAAGAAGGTCTTTCTTCAAGCCGCCGCCGAGTACCGGATGGTGCCGGAGGATATCAATCGCTGGTATGTCAGCAATAAAAATGGCGACATGGTGCCGTTTTCTGCGTTCTCCACGGCACACTGGCAGTATGCCTCCCCCCGTCTCGAACGCTATAACGGCATTCCGTCCATGGAGATCATGGGGCAGGCCGCGCCGGGGGTCAGTACCGGCGAAGCGATGGACGAAATGGAAAAGATGGTGGCCCAGCTCCCCGCCGGCATCGGTTACGAATGGACCGGCCTCTCCTACGAGGAGAAGCAGTCAGGCAAACAGGCGCCGATCCTTTATGCCATCTCCTTGCTGGTGGTCTTTCTCGCCGTGGCGGCTCTGTATGAAAGCTGGACCATCCCCTTTGTCAATCTGCTGATGATCCCGCTGGGGCTGGTCGGTGCGATTGTCGCGGTTTCGTTGCGGATCCTCCCTAACGATATTTATCTGCAAATCGGCCTCCTCACCACCATTGGCTTATCGACCAAGAATGCCATCCTCATCATCCAGTTCATCAAGGATCAGATGCATCAAGGGCGCGAACTGGTTGAAGCGACTCTGGCGGCGATCAAGATCCGGCTCCGTCCGGTTATCATGACCTCCCTGGCGTTCTTCTTCGGCACCCTGCCGCTGGCGTTGACCACCGGTGCCGGCGCCGCGGCGCAGAACGCCATTGGCACAGCGGTCACCGGCGGATTGCTCACCGCCACCTTTATCGATCTGATCTTTATTCCATTCTTCTTTGTTATGGTGTCGCGAGCCTTTGGCCGAAAAAAGTATAAACTGGAAGAAGATGAGCCTGTTGTTGGCAAGATCGGGGAGGGATTGTGAAATGAAAAAAACAACTTTTTTTGCGGTAATCCTGGTTTTTCTGGCTGGCTCCGGCTGCTCCCTGGCACCGGACTACCGTCGTCCTGAAGCCCCGACCCCTGCCAGTTGGCCGACGGGAGCGGCCTATCAGGCCGCTGCACCGGCCGGGCCAGTGGTGGCCGAAATCCCCTGGCGGGAATTTTTTCTTGATCCCCGCCTGCAGCGTACGATCGAACTCGCTCTGCAGAACAATCGCGATCTCAAGATCGCCACCCTTAATGTCGATAAATACCGCGCTTTTTACCAGATTGAGCGCGCCGCCCTCCTGCCGCAGCTCAATGCCAGTGCGAGCGGCAGCGTGCAGCGGCAGCCGGCCGATCTTTCCGGGACCGGCTCGTCGGAAATCTTTCGGCAGTACAGCGCCGGCGTTGGCGTCAGTCTTTACGAGCTTGACCTCTTCGGCCGGGTAAGAAACCTCAAGGATCAGGCGCTGGAAGAGTATTTTGCCACCGAAGAAGCGCAGCGGGTGGCGCAGATCAGCCTGATTGCCGCTGTCGCCCAGAGTTACCTGACCCTGGCGGCGGATCAGGAAGTGTTGGCCCTTTCCCGGCAGACTCTGGAAAGTCGGCAAACCTCTTTTGGCTTGATCCAGAAGCGTTTCAATGCCGGCGTCATCTCGGCCCTTGATCTGCATCAGGCGCAAACCCTGATCGACGGCGCGCGGGTGCAAAATATTCAGGCGACCCGTCTGGTTGCTCAGGAAGAGAATTTTCTCAACCTGCTGGTCGGCGCCTCACTGCCGGCGGAACTCCTCCCCGTGGAGTTGGGCGAAGCGGTCCTGCTGCAGGATCTCGCCCCCGGTGTTCCATCGGAAAGCCTGCTGCTGCGGCCCGATATCATCCAGGCGGAGCATAAACTTAAAGGGGCCAACGCCAACATCGGGGCAGCGCGGGCGGCTTTCTTTCCGCGCATCACCCTGACCGGTGCGGCCGGTTTCAGCAGCGCCGAACTCTCCGGGCTCTTTAAGTCAGGCTCCGAAACCTGGAGTTTCGCTCCGCAGATCATCCTGCCGATCTTTGATGCCGGCCGTAATCGCGCCAATCTCAAGGTGAGCAAGGTGGAGGAGGAGATTGCGGTTGCGCAATATGAAAAAGCGATCCTCACTGCTTTCCGTGAGGTTGCCGATGCCCTGGCGGAACGCGGCACCATCGAAGAACAGCTGGCAGCGCTTGAGTCCCTGACAAAGGCGACGGCAGAGAGTGCCCGCCTTTCGACGGTGCGCTATGAGAAAGGGGCTGACAGCTTTCTCAGCGTTCAGGATGCGCAGCG
>DIKR01000054.1:4411-4968 GCA_002424625.1 Desulfuromonadaceae bacterium UBA5613 | reverse complement strand
TCGGCGGCGGCGTCCAGTAAAGCGACCACCCCCAGCCCCTCCTTGAATAAGGAGGGGAGTTTAAAGATTATAGTCCCCCCTCCTTTGTTAAGGAGGGGGTTAGGGGGTGGTAAGGTGTCAGCCCGAGTCGTTTACAGCTCAAGAACTCTGTGCTAGGGTTTCCCCGCTGCTTTTAATTCTGTTACCAAGGAGATAATGAAATGCTGAAACATGTAATCCTCTTTAAATTCAAACCCGAAACAAGCGAAGCCGATATCGAAAAACTCGCCACCGGCCTCGGCGGACTCCCCGAGAGTATCAGCGAGATCCGCGAATTTGTCTTCGGCCGGGATGTGGTCCGCTCGGAGCGTTCCTACGACTTCGGACTGGTGTCATCCTTCGATGACCGCGCCGGCCTGGATGCTTATGCCATCCACCCCGATCATCAACTGGTGGTGGCGCACGTCAAACAGATCTGCAGCAGCGTTGTCGCAGTCGATTTTGAGTATTGATTAAAGTCGGAAGTTTTAAAACATCAAAGGGCAGGCACCGCATGGTTGCCTGCCCTTTGATGTTTT
>DIKR01000054.1:2060-4296 GCA_002424625.1 Desulfuromonadaceae bacterium UBA5613 | reverse complement strand
GGCCCGATGGCGAGGACTTTTTCCTGTCCCCCTTTGACTTTTACGCCGTCGTATTCGGAATCAGTGAACTGGTCAAGATAGTAACCGTTGACGCCGAGCCGCAGCTGTTTGGGGAGAACTTCGTAAGCCGCGGCAAAGTTGGCGTGGAATGCCTGGCCGGGTTTGACTTCCTGTGCACCACTACCGACGAAAGGCTGATCGTTGGTGCCGTTCAACAGATAGTGCAGCCGCCAGGAGGCGGTGACCTTCGGGCCGAAAAAGGCGGTGGCCGACCAGTAGGGATTGAAGGACCAATGATTACTCCCCTGGTTGAGCACTTTGCTGCGGTCGTAGTCGCCGGTCGGCAAAATCGTTTGTAACTCGATGCGGTGCATGAAGCGCGGCCCGTTCGGCCCCATGATCGGGTCCCACTGCAGATAGGGGCCGATCAGCAGGTCGCCGAAACCGGTGCCGTTGTCGCTGAGAAGGCCCAATGTATCATCAGAATCGAAGGCAACCAGCGGCAGCATGACGTTGATCCCCCACTTGCCACCAAGGAAAAGCGGTTGGTTGGACTGGTAGATATATTGGGTCATGGCGACGGTAACGTTGACTTCAGAGCCGGGGGGAGCGTTGCCCTTAAAGTCGTCGGAAGTATAATACTGCACATACTCGGAGAGGTAATGGCCGGGGCCGGCAGGCGGGCCGCCATCAAGAAAACTGGTGAAACCGAGGTTGACCGCCGGCAGATCGTAGGCGGCGGCGGGGACGGCGCAGAGAGCGAGGCTGGCCAGAGCAGGAAGGAGAGAACGGACGAAACGGGTCATTGGAACCTCCTGAAGAAAAATATCGCCGCAGCGACAGAGTGAATTTTATGGATTTTGTACTGGCTAACAACAGAAGTCAATGATTCTGAGGTGGTGGCAGAAGGATGCGAAAGCGGATTAAGCGTTGGGCGAATTTCAGGTGGTTTGCGGGCAAAACAATCAAGGCTTCCCATCGGGATAGGAAGCAGAAAAACTGGTGAACAGCCCTTTCGTCGTTTCGCCAAGGCCGAAGATGGCAGCTACACAGACAGCGGCAATTAACGATGCGAGGATGGCGTATTCTACTGACGTGGCCCCCGATTCATCACGGAAAAAACTGAGGATGGGAGATGCCTCTGGTTTCATAAGGGTTTCTCCTTGGCAGCAACCCGCAGTTCTTGCAGGCGCTCCAGATTAGCTCCGGCGCGGACGTAGTAGCGGGGACTCAGTTCCAGCGCTTTGCGAAAAGAACTTTCTGCTTCATCCCAGCGGCGTTGCGTCATGTAGAGATAGCCGACGTTGTTATACGCTTCGGCTTCCCCCACAGTTTGCCGGAAGATTTGCAGCGCCTTTCCTTTATCCCCCTTGAGGAGATAGGCCGTTGCCAGATTGGCGAGAATCCGGGGATTTTTCGTGTCAAGCGCCAGTGCCCCCGACAAGATCGTCACCGCCTCCTCTGCTCGTCCCTGCAAGAGATAATTAAATCCAAGATTATTACGCGCCGCCGCCGAGTCGGGATTGAGTTCGAGGACCTTGCGATAAAGCGGTTCGGCTTCAACGACTCTTTCCGGCATGCGATCGAAGGTCATTGCCAGCTCGGTGAGAACAGCGGTGTTATCCGGTGCTTTCTGCAGGGCATGGGTGAAGTCGGCAATGGCGCTATCCAGCTGACCTGAAGCGCTGAGGATGCGTCCACGCGCCGTGAGGGCCAGGACCGAGTCGGGCTCGACGCTGAGGACTTCATCGATCAGCGTGCGTGCGCTGTTATAATCTCCTGCTGCCAGGGCGGCCTGGCCAAGACCAAGGCGTGCCGGCACCGACTGCGGTTCTTTCGCAAGCGCTGTGCTGAAATAGACCGCTGCCAGCCGGTAATCACCACTGGCGAGAGCCAGCTTCCCCCGTTGCAGAACCTCTTCGGCCGGCAGATTTTCCATGCGCCGGCTTTCATCCGGAGAAAGTTGTGCTCCGCTCGCCAGGGGAATATCGGCTCGAATCGGCGGTAACTTATTCTTCGCACAACCGCTGAGGCAAAGCGTGCACGCCGCAACGATCGACAGGGCAATGATGCTGATGAAGCGGTTGCTGCAGGGTGTCAACATGTCCGGTTCTCCTTACGCTTATTTTGCCAGCGCCGGTAACAACGCCTGATAGATCCGGATGAAGGCCGGTCCGGCCAGAACGATCAAAAGGGAGGGAAAGATGAAGAGGATCAAGGGGAAGACCAGCTTGAC
>DIKR01000054.1:0-2015 GCA_002424625.1 Desulfuromonadaceae bacterium UBA5613 | reverse complement strand
GCCTTGGCCAGGCTGGTGCCGAAGCGACTCGTTTGGGTCAGCATGGTCATCAAGCTGTGAACTTCGGCAACGTCGGTGCGTAGCGCCATCTCTTTGAAGCTTTCGTCCCGCGATCGCCCTGCCCGAATTTCCATATTGGTCAAGGCAAACTCGTCGCTGACGTCAGGGCTGATAGCGCGCATCTCTTCTCCGACCCGCTTGAAGGTCATGTCAAGGCCGTAGCCCGATTCAACACAGACAACCATCAGATCGAGAGCATCCGGGAGAGACTTGGTGATGCGTTCCTGCCGGGCGCGAATGTTGGCCCACACGATAAAATCCGGAATGAAAAATCCTAACACTGCCAAAAAAACGCATGACAATATGACGTCCGGGGTCAGTTTGTAAAAAAAGCGCGTCACGACGTAGAACATCGGCAGGGCCAAAACAAGAATAATCTTCGCGGCGACAAAGTTGTAGAACGCCAGTTCCGAGCGAAACCCTGCCCGAATCAATTTGAGCCGTATTCTTTTACGGGTGCTCCCCTCTTTCGGGGCAATAATATTGTGCAGCGGTCGGGTTAATTTTGCAATGGAACCGGTCTGTTCTGTCCTCAGCAACCCCTCTGTATTGGTGGTGCCGGGTTGCGGCGGTAGATTTTTGTCCGGTAGCAGTCGCTCCAGTCGTTTCTGCATGCGACCCTGGCGGGTGAAGAAAATTGCCACGCCCAGAACAATGGCTGTCGTTGTGATAAAAATCAGGGCGAGGATGAGGACAATGTCGATATTGCCCAGGAGTTTGTAGTAATTGCGTAAGATGATATCCATACCGGCCTCCTGCCTAGATTTCGATGGCGACGATCCGCTTCATGACATAGGCGCCGATCATTTGACTGACGATCCCGCCGATGAGGAGGATCAGGCCGACCCGCTCTGTCCACAGCATCGAAATGTAGTCGTAATTGGCGAAATAGATGTAGAGAAACATGACCAGCGGCAGGGAGATGAGAACCCACGCCGACAGCCGGCCCTCGGCGGTCAGGGTCTGGACATGCCGGCCGAATTGGACCCGTTCGCGAATCAGGCGGCTGATGCTGTCGAGGATCTCCGCAAGATTTCCCCCGGTCTCCCGCTGAATCGTGACGGCGACGACAAAAAAGCGCAGATCAGGGCTGGGGACTCGCTGGCAGAGGTTGTCAAAGGCCTCCTTCACGGTCAGACCGAGTTTGAGCTCATCGACGGTAATGGCGAATTCTGCCTTGATCGGATCGACACTTTCTTCGGCGACCATGTTGAGACCCGAAGTGAGTGCATGTCCTGAACGCAGCGCCCGTCCGAGTAAATCAAGGGCTTCGGGGAGTTGTTCCTGAAATTTTTCATAATAGGAGCGCACCGCCATCCGCAACATGAACAGCGGTGCCAGCCCCAGGAGCAAGCCGATCAGGATGCCGCTGGAGAACCGGTGCAGCAAGGTATAGCCGAGGAGAAAACCAAGGAGAGCCAGGGAGAGACTGGCGAGAATGAAGACGCTGGCATTGACGGCCACTTTCGATTTAACCAGCATGCGGTCCAGTGCCGGAATCCGCGGCAGTTTGAGCAACATCTGTTCAAAGGCGCCGACATCCTTTAAGGCTGCATTGCGATACTGCGCCAGTTTCTCCTGGCCGTGCTTGCCTCCGGCTGACATGAAGAGGAGACGCTTCTTGACCGTCCGTTTTTCGGCAAATGTGCTTTCATTCAAGATGCCGTAAACAACGACAACCAGTAAGAAGACAAAAAGGAAAACCGCACACAGGATGAGAATAGTCAGAGAGTTCATGGGAGTCACCTTCTTTATTCGTAGGACTTGGTGTTGATAAAGAGGTCCTCGGGGACTTCGATGCCGGCCATTTCAAGTTTGTCGGCAAATTTCGGCCTGATCCCCGTGGCCCGGAAACTGCCGAGGACTTTGCCATCCTTGTTGATGCCGCGTTTTTCGTAGACAAAGATATCCTGGAGAGTGACCACGTCCCCCTCAGTGCCGACCACTTCGCAGAG
>DIKR01000111.1 GCA_002424625.1 Desulfuromonadaceae bacterium UBA5613 | reverse complement strand
TGTTGTTAAAAGCGCGCTCGGTCCCCGCCTCGCGTAACACATGATACTGCTCGGCCGTCAATTCTTTCCGCCACTCTGCCGGGGTCTTGCTGATCGTCTCACTCATGACTAATCCCTTGCTGGTTGAATAAACCTGAATCGGTGCGGCGAAGGCTGGTGTCACGACCAGCAGCCAGAGTAGCCATGCGGTCAATATCCGTCGCGACATAGAGTCTCCGTGGGGTCATTCCGTCACCCCTTTGCAATAGGGGCGGACCTGTGTGTCCGCCCGGTTCCAACCGGTTCCAAGGCATGGGCACACACATAGGTGTGCCCCTACCAGAACAAAGTATAGCGCAATTTCCGGGATCCAGCTACTTGCCGACCTCTTTCCGGTCGGGATTGGCGATGACGACGCTTTCGCCGTTGGCGGCGCGGATGATCGCGGTCGGCCCGAGCTGCACGATCGCATTTGCCAGCAGCGGCACCTTGCCGCGGCCGCCGGGGAGATCGATAACGTACTGGGGGATAGCCATCCCCGGCAGGGTGTTGCGCAGGGCCGCGACCAAACTCAGGCCGCTTTCGATGCTGGTACGCAGGTGGGCGGTGCCGGCGACAAGATCGCTGTGATGCAGATAATAGGGCCGCACCCGCAGGCGCAGCAGGCCGCGGAATAAAGAGCGCAGGGTCTCGGCATCGTCGTTGACGCCGCGCACTAACACGCTCTGGTTGCCGAGGGGAATGCCGGCTGCGGCAAGGCGCTGACAGGCTTCCGCTGCTTCCGGAGTTAATTCGCGGGGATGGTTGAAGTGGGTGTTGAGGTACAAAGGGTGATGCCGGCCGAGGACTGCAGCGAGTTTTTCCGTGATTCGCTCCGGGAGGACGACCGGCACGCGGCTGTGAATGCGGATCGTCTCGACATGGGGGATGGCCCGCAGCCGACTCAGCAGATCGTCGAGGCGATCGTCGTTCAGCAGGAGAGGGTCGCCGCCGGAAAGGATGACTTCATGCAGCGCCGGCGTTTGGGCGATATAAGAAAGGGCGGCGGAAAAATCCGTTTCCTGGTTTCCGGGGCTGCAGCCGATGGCGCGTTTGCGTGTGCAGAAGCGGCAGTAAAGGGCGCAGGTGGCGGTGGTAAGCAGGAGGGCGCGATCCGGGTAGCGGTGTACCAGCCCCGGAACCGGACTCAACTGGGCTTCACTCAGGGGGTCGCTCGCCAGGCCATCCGCCTCCAATTCAGCGGGATCCGGGACGCACTGCCGCCAGAGGGGATCGCCCGGCCCTTCGAGAAGGTTCAGATAATAGGGGGTGATGCGCAGCGGATAGCGCTGCGCCACCGCCAGCAGTGGAGCCGGGTCGATGGAAAAGCGGCTGGCCAGCTGCCGTGGGTCGGTGAGGGAGTCGCGCAAGGATTGTTGCCAGAGTTCCATGTCATAACCGGTGAGAGATTAAAGAGGGCGTGTCAGACTTTTCTTTTAGCACACCCGCGCCGGCGGCGGAAAGAAAAAGGCGTGATTCGAGGTCATCCACGGCGGGGTGCGCTGCAGGATGGTGCGAATGGCCGGCTCTCGTTTCAGCGCCGCCAGGAAGCGGCGCGCTTCGTCCCGGCCCCAATCGGTGCTGCTGCTGAAGGAACGATAAAGGCCGAGGGGGGCGTCGCTGTCGAGGAGGTCGGTGCTATCGATAGCATAGTCGCCGGCCTGTTCCAGCAGCGAAGCATCGCGGGGGAGATTCATCAGCGCCAGATTGAGAAAAGCGATCTTTTCGGCATGCTCCAGAAGGAAGCGGCGCGTCAATTCTGCATCGGCGGCGGTCTCGCCGGGGATGCCGGTCATGACATAAACATAGCTGGCAATCCCGGCGGCACGGAGATTTTCGAGGATCTGTGCCGCCTCGGCCAGATTTGTCCCTTTGTCCATCTGTTCGAGGATGACCTGAGAGCCGCTCTCAAGTCCGAGTTGCAACAGGGTGCAGCCACTTTTGGCCAGGCCGGAAACCAGAACCGGGTCGAGGAGGGCGCGTTCAAAGCGGACAAAACCGTGCCAGCGAAGATCGTGGAGTTCGGCATGGCGGGCGGCGAGGGCTTTGAGGGTCGGCATGGGGATGGCGTTGTCGGTGAGATGAAAATCGCGGACCCCGGTCCTGGCGGCCAAGGCGAGAAGGCGATCCGGAAAGGCGACCGCCGGATCGCTGCCATAAGGGTGGGTCGGGGCGGCGGCTTCCGGGCAGAAGCGGCACCTGCCCCAGTAGCAGCCGCGCGATGCGGCGAGGGGGAGGACCGGCCGCGGCGAGAGATACTCAGCCAGGGGCAGGTCGGAAAAATCGGGAGTGAAAGCGATTTCAGCACCGCTGAGGAGATAGTCGTGCGCGCCGCCGCCGGCGAGGCGGCTCAGCGGTTCTTCCCCCGGCCCGAAGATGAGGTGGTCAAAGAGCGGCAAACGGCTCGCCCCGGCCGTCAGGATGCGTCGCCAGGAAGTGATCATGCCGCCGCCGGCGACGAGGGTGGCGCCGGGGAGGGCGCGGCGCAGCAGGCCGGCGAGCTCGAAAGCCGGGAGGAGCTGATGGCGGTAGTTGATGGAGAGGGCGATAATGCGCGGCGCCCGTGCGACCACTGCCGGCACGACCTCCCCGGCAAAGATTTGCTGAAAAAGGGTGCTGGCTTCACCCTCTGCTACCTGCTGCAAGTTTGCCGGCGCAAAGGGGGAGAACTCTTCGTATTCATAATCACCGAGGGTGAGTCGCTCCCGCTCTTCGCCATACAGACCGAGGAGGGCATGCAAATGGTGCAGCGCTGTGGTGTAGCGGGGAAAAGAAGTAAGTGCAGCGGCGGATCGAACCAGGCCCAGGGATGCCCTCGCCTGTTTCAGGGCGCGGCGCACCTGGGTCGGCGGCTGTGTTCCGGCGGCCCGGGCAGCGCGCTCCGGCGCCAGCAGGGACAGGGTGGCGCTGAGATTGGCATCGAGCGTCGCCACTGAAAACCCGCTGGCACGCAGATAGCCGGCGAGGATGGCGAGGCCCAGCGGCGGCTCGACCGCCTTGGTCGCCGGCGGCTGGATAAGGAGAATGTCAGTTGGCGAACAGGACATTATTCGTCCGGAGATTCGGGGGTGGAGGGCGCCAGGGCGCTGAGCATCTCACGGAAGCTGCGATTCTCCCGCTCGAGGCTGGCGATGCGCCGGCCGAATTCAGCGGCGATGTTGCTGAGCTCTTCAACGAGCAGTTCTTGATGGGCGTAGCGAATTTCGAGTTCGACGAGTCTTTCTTCTGTTGTATCCACAGTAGAATCTCCTGTTTTTGGGGTTCTTATATGTCGGACCGGTCGCATCCGAATGATCTTTTGTTGCCTGCGCAGCAGTGCTGTGCTACAAAATCGGCCAGCAAGCGACGAAACCAGGAGGCAGACATGTATCAAATCAGTGAAAAGGGGCGGGGCATCCGCGAGATGTTTGACGCCATTGCGCCCCGTTATGACCTACTCAATCGTCTCCTCTCCTTTGGTGTCGACCGGCGTTGGCGCAAAACCGCCGTCGGTCTCCTTGATGTCCCCAGTGACGGCATGGTCCTTGATGTCGCTACCGGCACCGGTGATGTTGCTTTGGAAATCGCCAGCCGCACCCCGGCCACGGTGCAGATTATCGGCGCCGACTTTACCCAGGGGATGCTGGTGCATGGCCTCGACAAAGTCGCCGCCTCTCCTTATGCACAGCGGATTCAGCTGGTTAATGCCCCCTGCGAAGAGCTCCCTTTTCCGCCGGCCCTCTTTGATGCCGTGACCATCGCCTTCGGCATTCGTAATGTCGTCGATCGCCCCGCCGGTTTACGTGAGATGTGCCGGGTCCTCAAGCCGGGCGGCCGGGTGGTCATTCTCGAATTCTCCAACCCGAAGAGCCGCCTCTTCAAGGCTCTCTACGACTTCTACTTTCTCCAGGTCCTCCCCCGGATCGGCGGGCTCATCTCCCGGCGCAGCGCTTATCAATACCTCCCTGATTCCGTTCAGGCCTTCCCCCCCCGCGAAGACTTCATGGCGATGATGCAGGCAGCCGGTTTTCGCTCCGTTACCCATCACGATCAAACCTTCGGCATCGCTACCATCTACACCGGCATCAAATAATCGGGTAGGGGTGATCCTTGTGATCGCCCTGTAGCCCACGACCTTCCGAGCGGGCGAGTACCAGATTCTCCCCCTACCGGAACAGCTCCGTCACGTCGTCAACGATCTTGCCCGGCAGGCCAAAGGTGCGTTTGAAGATGCCGACCGCCATATCGGAGAGGGACGAGAAGGGGATTGCCTCGACATCAGGATCCTGACTGCTGCCGGTGACGTGGAAGTTGGCAACGACGAAGGCCTTCTTCTCCCCGGTTAAGATCCATCCCGCCAGCGGAATGTTGGAGAGGACCTTGTCGACGGTCTGCAACGGTTTGACGCCGATAAGGAAGTCGAGACGATCCTTGACGAGATCCGCCTTGCCGACCAAAGCCATGTCAAAGGCGGGGCTGCTGACAGCGAGATCTTCGCTGTACATCACACCGTCGGTGAAGGTCAGGTTTCCTTTGATCCGGTCGAAAAGGAGGCCGTCTTTGTCGACATCGGGGAAGTTGAAGGTGAGGATCTGCCCGACATTAAAGAGGGCGAGGGCGCGACTGATACTGGTAAAGCCCCGCATCAGGCCTTTATTGAGGCTCAGACTGACTTTGCCGTCGCAGGTCGGCAGAAAGCGACCAATCTCTCCTTGCAGGGTAAAGGAACTCGCCAGAGTGCCGGAGATGCTCCCGCGCTTCCTTAAGAGTTGGCTCTGCAGCTGCGCAGCGTCGATCTTCTCCGCTTGTCCGGAGATCTGCAACAAGGGATGTTGTGCAGACAGCGATCCAACCCTAATGACAGCGCTGGCGGTGCCGGCGCCGATCTTTAACTGCAACGGCTCAAGGTGCAAAGCGCCGTCGCGCAGGGTAATCGTCCCTGTAGAGTCCTGAAAAGTGACGCCGTAAAGATCACCGTTAGCAATTGTCACGTTAATATCGGCACTCAAAGGCCGGCGGTTAGCGGCAGGCTTGGAAGTCGATTTCTCCCCGGTTTTTTCGCTTCCCTGCCAAAGAGCGATGATACCGGCGATATCCCCCTGACTGGCAGCGATATCAAGGGCCAGTACGGCCGGCGTGTAGATGAGGCGCCCATTGATCAGGGCTCTGGTTTCATCGGTGATCTCGGCAGAAATCTGCTCAAAGAGGATATCTTTGCTGGAGATCACCAAGCGGCCCTGGATCGCGGCAAAGGTCTTTTCCGGCGATTTAAAGACAAGGTCGGCCGCCCGGGTCTTGGCGAGATCGAGATCGAGAATGAGCTGGAACTCCGGCAGCCATTTCAGACCGGCACTGGCGTGCACCGGCGAGAGACCAAGAAGTCCGGAAATTGCCGGGAATTCGATCCCCTCGCGACTGACGAGCATCCGTCCGCTGGCGTCGTGCAGATTCGCAACGGCGTCCCAGAGGCGCAGCCCCAATTTATGAAATTCGCCACTCCCCTGCAAACTTTTCAAGCCACTTTGGTCCCCGTTAAAATCGAGACGCAGATCGACTTCGCCGCGCCCTTGTAATTTTTCCTGGACCGGGAGGAAGGGGGGGAGCTTTTCGAGGCGCAGATGACTGATGTCACAGGCGAGGGTGTAGCCGCCGCTGCTGTCGAGAGCGAGGTGTCCATTGGCGCGGGCTTCAGCAAAGGGGAGGAGGAGGCGGGCATGGCTGAGTTCGAGCCCGGCAGCCTGCACTGCGCCGAGAATCAAAAGTTCACCAACGTCTCCGGCCTGTTTCAGCGGGATGTTGTTAAAGTGCACCGCCGTGGCGTCGAAGCGCGACTGCAGGTCAAGGAGGAGACGGGAAGGGGTGCCGCTGACTTTGCCGGAAAAGGAGAGGGGGCCACTGGCCTGCAGCTTTTTTTGCCAGACCGCGGGGAGGAGGGAGGTCAGCGCTTCCGCCCGCGCGGTGCTGTTGATCTGCAGGTTAAATATCGCTTCTCCCTGGCGCGGGAAAGCGATATTGCCTGTACCTGCACTCGTCCCGCCGAGGAGGGTGGCTTTAGCGCTTTTGATCACCAGCCCACCATCTGTCCAGACTCCGTCTCCCGCCGCATTCTCCACCAGGCCGACCCCTTTGAGGTTAAAGCGTCCATCCCGGAGCTGAAAAAGAGCGGTGTCGAGGTGGAGTCCTTCTGCCCTCGACCAGCGCAGCTGGAGCTTTTCCATGCCGGCGCTGCCGCTAACCCCCGGGCCACGCAGGGTCGTTGCCAGCAGGGGCAGAATACGCTCGGGGATCCAGGGCCCGAGGAGATTCAAGGGGGTCGTCGCGACAGCCAGGGTCGCAATAAGGGGTGTTGTCGCTGTTGGCAGCAGCACTTCGCCGTGCAGGGACAGGGCATCGACGCGGAGGAGAAGATTGCGGATCGTGTTAGTTGCGCCGCTTTGCCAGATGCCGCCAAGGACGATTTCACCGGCGCGCAGCGGGGCAGTGTACAGGGCCGGCAGGATCAGCGCCGCGTCCGGACTTTTGGCGCTGAGTGCAAAGGCGAGCCCGCTGGCCGGAGCGCCCTGCGCGTGCAACCTCAATTTGGCTGAGCCGGCAAGCCGGAGCTTTTCGCCAATTCCGGTGGCAAGGGGCAGTTGTGCCAGGTCGAGTTCTTTCATTTCAAGGGTGAGGTCAATGCGGGTTTCCTGCCAGGGAGCATCAGCACTTGCGGCTTCAATCTTTCCGGATAATTGCCAGGGGGTTTGCAGCTCTCCGGAATGGATTTCTCCGCTTGCAGTGACTGCGACGGGCGTCTGGAAGGCGATGTTGTGCAGCTGCAGATTGACCTTGTCGAGAGCATAGTGCTGCGCGCCGCTCATCAGCGTCACGCGGCTGTTGCGCAGAATCAGGGAGCTGATATCGGTGCGGCGCAACAGGTCGAGAAAAGTTTTCACCCGTTCTGGCGCTGTCTTCTCTGCTTCCGTGGAGGTTGTTCCGTCCGGCAGGTTGATGCGAAGTTGTGCCCCTTCGAGGAGGATGCTGGAGAAACTCAACTGCCGCTGCAAAAGCGGGGCAATCCGGAGCTGCAGCAGCAGATGGTCGACAACCAGAGAGGTGGCCTCCTCCGGGGTGCCGATGGCGGCATCGCTGAGCTCAAGGCTGAGGCCGTGGCGCAGGGCAAAGTGAATCACGCCGATCTGCACCGGGCGCTGCAGGGCTTGTTCCAGGCCGGCCTGGAGTTGGCTGCGGTAATCGTTGAGATTAAAAGAGTAAAGGAAGAGGGTCAGCGCTATGGCGGCCGCACCCAACAGCAGGGCGATCAGGGTGATAACGGGATGGCGGCGCAGACGTTGAAACACTGGGGGAGATCTCCTTGAGAAGCAATCGGGGGCGTCAGTATAGCGCGCTCGACGGAGTTGGGGAAGAAGCAAGTCAAACTTTGCCGGAAATCTTTACTCACAGGGGGACGTCATGCTAAAAGAAAACGCTTCAGTCCCCTCCTTGTGAAAGGGTTTCCCATGCTTGGCCACCGTCCTACTTACGTCGAGATTGATCTTGCCGCCATCCGTCACAACCTGTTGGAGGTGCGCCGGCGTCTCGGGCCGGTCGGAAAGATTCTGGCAGTGGTCAAGGCCGACGCTTACGGCCATGGCGCGCCGCGGGTTGCCCTCGCTCTTGCCGCTGCCGGTGCCGATCTCTTTGGCGTGGCGATTGTCGAAGAAGGGATTGAACTGCGCAACGCCGGAGTACGGCAGCCGATTCTCGTTCTCGGCGGTTTCTATCCGGGACAGGAGCTGAGTCTTCTCCAGCACGAACTCATCCCCTGCCTTTTCGATCTTGACAGTGCGCGGCGGCTGGAGTCCATCGCTGCCGCCGCCGGAGTGATCTGGCCTTATCACCTCAAGATCGATACCGGCATGGGGCGTATCGGTTTTCTCCCCGAAGAGCTCGTGACTGTCCTCCCCCAACTTGCTGCCCTGACCCATCTCCGCCTCGACGGCGTCCTGTCTCATCTCGCTCTGGCCGACGATCCGCCCCATCCCCTCACTGCCGGGCAGATTGACCTGTTTCGCGCCATCATCAACCAGGTAAGGACTGCCGGCTTTACCCCGGCCGATATTCATCTGGGCAACAGCGCCACTATCTTCTCCCGCGATATCCCCGAATGTAACGTCGTCCGTCCCGGCATCGCCCTTTACGGTGCGGCGCCATCGGAATACTTTGCCGGCCAGCTCGACCTGCAGCCGGTGATGAGTTTCCGTTCGCGTATTGCCCTGCTCAAGAGCGTCCCTGCCGGCACCGGCATCTCCTACGGGCACCGCTATCGCGTCGAGCGCCCCAGCCTCATTGCTGCGGTGCCGGTCGGCTATGCCGACGGCTACAGCCGCCAGCTCACCAATCGCGGCGAAGTGCTGGTGCGCGGCCAGCGTGCCCCGGTCGCCGGGACCGTCTGTATGGACTGGATCATGGTCAATGTCACGGAGATTCCCGGTGTCAGCGTTGGCGACGAAGTCACTCTTCTCGGCCGCGACCAGAACGAAGCCATCAGCGCCGAAGAGTGGGCCGGCAAGGTCGGGACGATCTCCTATGAAATCTTCTGCAATGTCAGCAAACGTGTCCCGCGCATCTATCGTGATTAAGGCGGGCCCATGAGCAGACTTCACCTTGCCCTTGATCTCGGCACCACCACCCTCGCTGGTCGCCTTCTGGATGAACAGGGGCAGATGCTGGCCGAAGGGAAGGTGGCCAATCCGCAGCGCGCGCTTGGTGCCGATATTGTCCGGCGTCTGGAAGCAGCGCTGGCCGGGGAGGGGGAGCGGTTGCAGGCGCTGCTGGTCGACGGCATCGCGGCGCTCCTTGATGATCTCCTGCGTGCCGCCGGTGCCGGCCGCGAATCGATTGGCGCTGCTGCGGCGGCAGCGAATCCCGGGGTGACGGCTCTCCTTGGCGGCGACGATGTGCGTCCCATCCTCTTCCCGCCATACCGACCGCGTAATCTGTTGTTACGTTCCCTTGCTCTGCCTGGCCTCCAGCTTCCCGTACCCCTCACGCTCTTTCCTGGGCTCAGCGGTTATGTCGGCGGCGATCTGGTTGCCTGCCTTTATGGTCTTGCCCCTGCCGTCGACCGCACTCTTGTCATCGATCTCGGCACCAACGGTGAAATTGCCATCGGCGGTGCGGAGGGTTGGCTTGCCACTTCGGTGCCGGCCGGGCCGGCCTTTGAGGGAGGGGAGATCAGCTGCGGTCAGTTGGCGACGACCGGAGCGATCAGCAATGTCACCCGCGTCGGCGATCGCTTGCAGCTGGAGGTCATCGGCGGCAGTGTGCCCACCGGCCTCGCCGGCAGCGGTCTCTTCGCCGTCATCGCGGTCGGGATAGAAAGTGGCCTGATCGATTGTAGCGGCCGGATTGTGACCCCTGCCGAGGTCGACTCGAACCTTGCCCGCTATCTGCGCCCCAACGGCCGCGCTCTGTCTCTCTGTCTTTATCGCGATGCCGGGCGCGAGATTGTTGTCACCCAGGGAGATATTCGCGCTTTCCAGCTGGCCAAAGGGGCGGTGCGTGCCGGGATAGACGCCCTTTTGGCCCGCGCCGGCATTCCTGCTGCAGCGGTTGAACAGGTCATTGTCACCGGCGCTTTCGGACTTTCGCTCGACCGGCAAAGTTTGAAAAGCGTTGCCATCCTCCCTGCCGTCATGGTAGAAAAAGCGCTCTTTATTCCCGGTGGTGCCCTTTCCGGGGTGCAGCGTTTTCTCCGGCAAGATGACGGCTGCGCGCAGTTGCAGGTGCTGACCGAAAAGATGCGCAGTTACCCCCTCTCCGGGACGCCGGCCTTTGAGCGCGCCTTTTTGGCAGCGCTGAATTTTTAACACCCCGTAGGAGCGAATCTTGGATTCGCCCGCTTGATGTTGTGCATAATCAGAAAACCAGGGCGATCACAAGGATCGCCCCTACATATCACAAACATATAAAGGATTCCCCCCATGGCTGTGATCAAGCGCGCCCTCATCAGTCTCTCTGACAAGACCGGCATTGTCGACTTCGCCCGTGAACTCGCCGGCTTCGGTGTCGAAATCCTTTCGACCGGCGGCACTGCCAAACTGCTGCGCGACGCCGGCTTGACGGTCAAGGATGTTGCCGAATTTACCGGTTTCCCCGAGATGCTTGACGGCCGGGTCAAAACCCTCCATCCCAAGGTGCACGGCGGTATCCTCGGCATGCGCGACAACCCGGAACATGTCGCCAAGATGCAGGAATACGGCATCGAAAATATCGACATGGTCGTTGTCAATCTTTATCCTTTCGAAGCGACCGTCGCCAAGGACGGCTGCAGCCTCGAAGACGCCATCGAGAATATCGATATCGGCGGCCCGACCATGCTCCGCTCCGCTGCCAAGAATAATCGTGATGTCACTGTCATCGTTGATCACCGCGATTATGTCGGGGTTCTGGAAGAGATGCGCAGCAGTGGCGGCGCCGTCAGTCGCGACCGCAACTTTGCCCTGGCGGTCAAAGTTTATCAGCACACCGCCGCCTACGACGGTGCCATCTCCAACTGGCTCGGCAAGAAACTGAATGTCGAAGACAGCGAATATCCGCCGACCCTGACTCTGCAGTTTGCCAAGGCGCAGGGGCTCCGTTACGGCGAAAATTCCCACCAAAGCGGTGCCTTTTACGTCGAAAAAGAAGTGGGCGAGGCCTGCATTGCCACGGCTCGTCAATTGCAGGGCAAGGAGCTCTCTTACAACAATATCGGCGACACCGATGCTGCTCTCGAATGTGTCAAACAGTTCAGCGAAGGGCCGGCCTGCGTTATCGTCAAGCATGCCAACCCTTGCGGCGTCGCCCTCGGTGATAATCTCCTTGAGGCCTACAATCGCGCCTACAGCACCGATCCCGAGTCGGCTTTTGGCGGCATTATCGCCGTCAATTGCGAGCTCGATGCCGCCACCGCCCAGGCGATTGTCGACCGTCAGTTTGTCGAAGTGATCATCGCCCCGCAGGTTTCGGCCGAGGCCAGTGCGATTGTCGCTGCCAAGAAGAATGTCCGTCTGCTCGAATGCGGCAGTTGGTCGGCGGAAACAGCAGCGCGCCTCGATTTTAAACGGGTCAACGGCGGACTTCTCGTCCAGCAGGCTGATCTGGCCCTGTATGAAGACCTCAAGGTTGTCAGCAAGCGGCAGCCGACCTCCGCCGAGCTTGAAGATCTCCTCTTTGCCTGGCGGGTGGCCAAATTCGTCAAGAGTAACGCCATTGTCTACGGCAAAGGCAGGATGACGATCGGCGTCGGCGCCGGGCAGATGAGCCGGGTCAACTCCGCGCGCATCGCCGCGATCAAGGCCGAACACGCCGGCCTCGCTGTCACCGGCGCGGTCATGGCTTCCGATGCTTTCTTCCCCTTCCGCGACGGGATCGACAACGCCGCTGCCGCCGGCATTGTTGCCGTTATTCAGCCCGGCGGCTCGATGCGCGACGCCGAAGTCATCGCCGCGGCCGATGAGCACGACATGACCATGGTCTTTACCGGCATGCGTCATTTCCGGCATTAATCGGTTGTAGGGGCGCCGCATGCTGCGCCCGATTTTGATTTTTATGGGTTTCAAACAGGGCGCAGCATGCGGCGCCCCTACGGTTTAATTCGTTGTAGTCAAGAAGGAAGAAGCATCAATGAAAATACTCGTCGTTGGCGGCGGTGGACGTGAACATGCTCTGGTCTGGAAGATTGCCCAGTCACCGCTGGTCAGCAAAATTTTCTGTGCACCGGGCAATCCCGGCATGGCTGGCCTCGCCGACAATGTGCCTTTGGCGGTCGACGATCTCGACGGCCTTTTGGCATTTGCGTTGCGCGAAAAGATCGATCTCACCGTTGTCGGCCCCGAGCTTCCCCTCTCCCTCGGCATTGTCGATCGCTTCGAAGCGGCGGGTCTCAAGGCTTTCGGGCCGTATCAGAATGCGGCAATCATTGAGGCGAGCAAGGCCTTTTCCAAAGATCTGATGGAGAAGTACGATATCCCGACTGCGGCCTACGGCGTCTTCAGCGAGATTGCCCCGGCCCTCGACTTTGTCAAGCAGCTCGGCACGCCGATCGTCATTAAGGCTGATGGCCTCGCCGCCGGCAAAGGGGTGATCATCGCCCAGAACTTTGTCGAGGCGGAAGCGACCGTACACGATATGCTCGGCGGCAATGCCTTTGGCGCTGCCGGTTCGCGGGTGGTGATCGAAGAATTCCTGCGCGGCGAAGAAGCTTCCTTCCTCGCTCTCACTGACGGCCAAAAGATCGTGCCGCTGGCGAGTGCGCAGGATCACAAAGCCATCTTTGACGGCGATCTCGGTCCCAATACCGGCGGCATGGGCGCTTATTCGCCGGCTCCGGTGGTGACCGAAGAAATTCATCAAATCGCCATGGAACAGGTCATGCGCCGCGCTGTCGATGGCATGGCCGCTGAAGGGCGCCCCTATCGCGGCGTCCTTTACGCCGGGCTGATGATCGATAACGGCCGGGTCAAGACTCTTGAATTCAATGCCCGTTTTGGCGACCCCGAATGTCAGCCGCTGCTGATGCGGATGAAGTCGGATATTGTTCCTCTTCTCCTCGCCATTGCCAACGGTGATCTCGGCGATCTGGCCATTGACTGGCACGATCAGGCGGCGGTCTGTGTGGTCATGGCCGCCGGCGGTTATCCCGGCGACTACCTCAAGGGGGATGAGATTCACGGCCTTGACACTGCTGCCGCGATAAGCGATCTCATTGTCTTCCACGCCGGCACCGCCGAAAAAAATGGCAAAGTGGTGACCAACGGCGGCCGGGTTTTAGGTGTGACCGGGCGGGGTGACAGCGTCAAGGCGGCGATTGCGAAGGCTTATGAAGGGGTGCGCGTGATTCACTGGAATGGCGCGCAGTACCGCACGGATATTGGCAAGAAGGCGTTGTAGTACTGGTGCCCTTCTCCCTCATGGAGAAGGGAGACAACTAGGCAAATTAAATAAAGGATTTTCCAATGACAACCACCGCACCGCAAGTCGGCATCCTCATGGGNNAGCGACAACGATTACGAGATCATGATTGAAGCCGGCCGCGCTCTGCACGGTTTTGGTATCCCTTTTGAAATGACTGTGGCCAGTGCCCACCGCTCGCCGCAACGGACCAGCAGTTATGTCCGCAGCGCCCGGACGCGCGGCATCAAGGTACTGATCGCCGGGGCCGGGGCGGCCGCCCATCTCGCCGGGGTGGTCGCCGCCGAGACGACTCTGCCGGTCATCGCCGTGCCGATCGATGCTTCCGCCCTGCAAGGGCTCGATGCCCTCCTCGCCATGGTGCAGATGCCGGCGGGAATACCGGTGGCAACGATGGCGATTGGCAAGGCCGGCGCCCGTAATGCCGGCATTCTTGCCGCCCAGATCATCGCTTTGGGGGATCCGGCCATTGCGCAGCGCCTTGAGGACTTCAAGGTTGAACTGGCCAGCGGCGTTGAAAAGCGCGCCCACGCCCTCGAGGCCCGCTTGCAGCAAGAAGATTTTCTTCGTAGGGGCGAATAACCTTCGCCTGCTTTATAGTCCCCCTCTTGACAGCTGTTAGGGGGATATATTACCGTAATCATCTGAATTAATGCGTGGTAGAAAACTGTCGGCAGGGAATTGGCCCGTGCCGCTCC
>DIKR01000034.1 GCA_002424625.1 Desulfuromonadaceae bacterium UBA5613 | reverse complement strand
TCTTACCGTCGGCGGACCCGATCAATTCGTGCAGATTTTCCCACCTGCGGCATTCTTTTTTCTGGGCCTCAATAGCTGCATGCTTTTCCTTTATCCGTTCCTTTGCGGCCGTATTCTCGCTAAGCTTGTGCTTGAGACCGGCAATGATGTCCCGCAGCTCTTTCAGGGCTACTTCTTGCTCCTTGAATTGGGGTTCGAGCTCTTCCAGCGATTTGGCGGTAACCCTCCGGGCCATTTCTGTGGCCAAGCGCGCTTCCCTATCCTTCTGTCTGGCTTTCAGATCTGTTTGACGCTCATCCAGATCCTTGGCCGTAGCCGTCAACTCCGCCCTACGTTCAGAGGGCAGAATGGCCGCCAGGAACTGTTCTTCATCTGAAAAGCCAACGGGTGCGAGAGCTGCGGAAAATTCATTTTCCAGTCTTCTGAGTTCCGGCTCTCGATGGTTGATGCGTATCTTTAGAGATTCGACATAGGTCTTCGCCGTATTCCATTTCTGCTGGAGTTCACTGTGTCGGTCTCTGGCCTGCTTTTCGGCACCTTCAGCATCAGAAATCGCCTTGTTCAAACGGCGCTCCTCCTCGTCGGGGTTCTTGTCGCCGTACAATGCATTACGCTCATCACTTCCGGTGGCGAGTTCCTTTTTCAAGGTCGCCAGGCGTTCCAGCTTTTCGGTCAGGGTGGTGCTTTGTGTTTCAATAACCGCATCCAGCCGCTTCACCTCGCTGTCGATATCGGCAATCTGTTTCTCGATGTCCGACTTTTTCTTGGTTTGACCCTGCCATGCCTTCAGCCGCACTCTGAGGGTTTCGAGCAGTGATGAAATGTCCGTTTCAGGGACACCCGCGATACCAAGCGGCTGGAGCTTGATAGAAACGGCCTGCCTGCGTTCGGCAAAATCAGCCCGGAGTTTTTCCAAGCCGTCCTTCACCTCGGCAAGGGCTTTCTCTGCGGCCTTCTTGTCGTTAGCCGCTGTTGATTCCAGCTTTTCAGTCTCCGTCAGGTTTTTGCGGGTCAGGCCTTCGTCTTCTTCAAGTTTCTTGTTGGCGGCTTCCTGATCCTCGGCTTTGCTGATCAGCCTGCTCAGGGCCTCGATCTTCTGTTCGGTTTCATCGGGAACAGGGATGTTCCCTTCCGCAAAGGGATGCTCGGTTGCGCCGCAGAGTGGACAGGGCTTTCCGTCTTCCAGCTTTGCCCGATGATCTTCAAGCTCCGCAATTTTCGTCAGGAATGCCATTTCACGCAGCAAAGTTTCCTTCTCCGCGCGATATTCTCGCAGCAAGCGGTCACCCAGTAGCAGACTCAAAGCCTCTTTACCCTGCCGAAGCTGTGTTGATGCGTCCTCCAGTTCCTTCTTCCGAAGGCCGGATTGCTTCTGAAAGTCTGCAAGTGACTGTGTTGCCTGCTCGGAGGCTATCGTAGCATTGTCGAGTTCGGTCTCTTTTTGATGAATTTCGATTTGTCTGGAGAGCAGGCCGCTCAACTGTTCTTCAACACCAGCCAGGCCGCTGATCAGCCATTCATCCTGTGCATGCTCCTTGAGGTAGCCGTCAACAAGGTCCAGCGTCTCATACGCCTTGGAGCGTTTTCCAAGCTCTTCGAGTAAGGCTTTTTTGTCTGCATCAATCTTTGCTGTATCCTTCTTACAGCCCGCATCACCTTCCAAAACAGCCGTTTTCTGATCGGCAAGTTTCTGATCGAGGGAGCGAATCTTCTGCATTGTCGGCGCGGCCGCTTTCAGCTCTTCTTTTGCCCGAGCGGTTTGTTGCTCAGCCGATTTCAGTGCCTCGGCCTGTTCCTCGGCGGAGGATTCCAGCCCAGGAAGAGCCTCTTCCTCCGTTTTCAATGTTGCGCGGTCATCCGCCTGTTGCTTGCGGGTGGCGGTGAGCGTTGCGTATGCGCCATCCAGTGAGGCGGCACTCAAAGCCCGATTGAGCATTTCACGATCCGGCTTGAACGCCTCAACATCGCTTTGCAGCTTGCTCGCCTCGTCAGCCAGGTTGCCGATTTCCTGCTTCAGCTCATCGATTGTGGTGAGCCAGGCAATGGCCTTCCCGGTGTCGGCGGTTTTGGCGGCAAGATCTATCTCTTCCTTCTGCTTTGTCTCGAGTGCCTGCCCAATCTCTTTTTCCTGCTCCGGCTCAAGAATTACGATGCCTGCCGTTTCAGCCTGGAGCAGGTTTAGTTTTTCCCGCTCCTCACGCTGCCGCTCATGGACACGGATGGATATCTGGCTGTAGATCTCTGTGCCCGTTATCTGCTCCAGGATCGGAGCCCGATCATCCGGTGCCGCCTGAAGGAACGCGGCGAAGCCGCCCTGGGCCAACAACATGGAACGGGTAAAACGATCAAAGTCCATACCGGTAGCCAGTTCGATCTGGTCGGCTACGCCTCTGATCTTGGATTCGAAGATCTCGCCGGAATCGGCATTGGCAATTTCGTGTTTCGGGGCCTGAAATTCGCCATCCGGCTTCTTGCGTGCCCGGTGTTGGCTCCAGTGACAGCGGTAACGCCCAGACTGAGTTTCGAAGACCACCTCGGCAAAGCATTCGCCGGTCTGGCGGGACAAGATTTCGTTTCCGCTTTTGGTGACCTTGTTCAGGCGAGGCGTCCGCCCATAAAGGGCGAGACAAACAGCATCGAGGATCGTTGTCTTCCCGGCGCCGGTGGGTCCGGTGATGGCGAAGATGCCATCAGACGCGAAGGCCGGGTGCGTCAGGTCGATTTGCCATTCGCCGACCAGTGAGTTCAGATTCTTGAAGCGTACCTGCAGGATTCTCATCGACAGCCTCTCTATTCCGCCTGCACATCGTCTTCATAGAGAGACGAGACCGTTTCCTGGTAGGCCCGAAGCAGTTCCGGCCGCTGGTCTTCAGGCACGTCATGCATGGCGAGGCATCGATCAAAAACGTCGTTCACGTTCAGATCGTCGAGTGTTTCCTCTTCATGGATTTGTCCCAACACGCGGTCGATGATGCGGTTGTTCTTGATTCGGAGGATTTCCATTTGGGTGCCGGAAATCGCAGCCTCCAGGCGTTCACGCAGGTCGCCAATGACCTCAGTGCCGTCGTAAATGACTTCGAGCCAGCCTTGGGAGTCCGTTGCCGACAATTCAAGGATGCGGTTTGAAATGCCGTCCCAGTCTCCTTTGACACGCTCAAGTTTCTGAAACACCGGCACGTCGATCAGCTTTACGGATGCAGTTTTGCTGTGGAATTCAACCTGGCAAACACTCTTCTGCTGTTTTGCCTCTCCGAACCCCATGGGCAGTGGAGAGCCGCTGTATCGTATGGTTTCTGAGCCGCTCACCTTTTGCGGGACGTGGAGGTGCCCAAACGCCAGGTAGTTGAAGCAGGCAGGAAAAATCCCGGCCGTCACGTGAGCCAGGGAGCCAACATAGAGTTCGCGCACGCCATCGCCGTCGACGGTTTGTCCGCCGGCGGTAAACAGGTGCCCCATGGCCACGATGGGGATATCTGCTCCGAGTTCATCGCGCTTCTGTTCGGCCAAGGCGGCGACGGCGGCGTAATGAGTGCAGATGCCGTCGATCAATTTCCGCTCCTTGTCCTCGACGCTCTCACCCGCTTCCGCCACGCGGATATCCCTGTCGCGGAGGTAGGGGACTGCACAAACAATCAATTCCGGTGCGTCATGTTCATTACGGAGCACCAGAACTTCGTCTTCCAAGGATTCAGTGCTACAACCGACCACATGGACATCAAGGGCTTTGAGCAGTTCCTTGGGTGCATTGAGAAAGGAGGGTGAATCGTGGTTGCCCGCGACGATGACAACATGCCGGCAGGATGAAGCAGCCACCCGGCATAGGAACCGGTAATAGAGCTCTTGGGCGCGATTGCTCGGAGCGCTGGTGTCAAAGACATCACCCGCCACCAGCAGGGCATCAATTGCATTATCCTGAATCGTCTCAGCCAGCCAGGTCAGAAAGGATTCGAACTCCTCGTAGCGTTTTCTGCCGTAAAGGGTGCGGCCAATATGCCAGTCGGATGTATGGAGAACTCTCATACTACTACCCAGCCACCGCAGAGGCGGGGCGCTTCGCGTATTCTTCACGCCAGTTTTTTAATGAAGTCATGTCGGCCAGAAGATCGTCCGGCTTCGGAAGCGCCACTGGTGATTCTGTTGGTTGCGAGTGTTCAAACCCGGAGTATTTGGTCATGAGCGAATCAAGGAGATTGCAATCCGTGTCCTTCAATTTGCCCAGATCCTTGAGCTTCAACGTATGGACCGGTCGTTGGAATCTTTGGACCACCCCGCACAGCAGATCATTTTCAATAGAGCGCTCAACTAATGTCCTGAAGTCGCTGCATATCGACTTCAGCAAGATTTCGGCATGTTCAAATTCGCCGTTCTCACTTGCCTTCTTTGCATCCTGATACCGCTGATTCATGAGAGTGTTCAGGGCGGATTTGATGTCACTCTGTGAAAGTGGAATCGGAGCAGGCTCTCCGGTACCCCAGTCCGCAGAGCGAATGCTCACCACATCGGGCTTGATGGTCTTTTTCTCGGCGAAATGCCTGACCGTTCCCAGTAAGGACAGACGGTGGGTAAAGACAATGACTTGCTTGTCCTGAGACAACTCGATTAGCCTTTGAACCACGGCCTCCTCATAGCTTTGGTCGAGCGAGGAAATCGGATCGTCGAAGATAAACGGGGCCTGGTTGCTCTTGCCGGTAACGTCGGCCAAAAATGCCGCAATGGAAACGATCCGATTTTCTCCCTCGCTCAGAACATCGGCGAGGCCACGCTGAGAGGCCCCTCGAAGCTGGAGCTTATGAAGGACNNGAGACTTTTGATTTCACGAGCTCAACCTTCACCTGAGACGCGCCAAGAGCCTTGAGCTCCGCGTTGAATCTTTGCACGAATGCATCCGTGATCAAGGCTTCTGCCAGCTCCCCTTTCTTCTGGGACAGGGCTTTGGTGTTGGTCGACTTCTTGGCTTCCTGAATCTGGTTCAGTAGCTTCAATCGGGTGATTTCTTCATCAATGGCGGTGCGATGCTCGGACAACCACTTTCTGGCCTGCAGACTAATCAGCTTTTTCTTGATCTCCTCTCGATTGTCGCTTTTGGCGTCTTCGTCATATTTTGTCGCGAGTTCACCGAGGGTTTTCGACTGGGCGTTGGCTTCTTCGATCCATTTCGGTGAGAGCAGAGGATCGGGAATGGCTTCTTCGGAATCGATCCCAGGGAGTTGGTCTTTCCTGGCCTGCAATTGAGCAAAGTAATCCATCACCTGGCTGGCGACTTCATCCTGTGGAATGCCTGCCGCATCGATACGTGTCTTCAGTGTTTCCGATGTCGGTAGCGCCTCGATAGTTTGACTGGCGGTCTCGTATTCCTTGGCCGCATCCGTTGCGGCTTTCTGCATTTCGCCCTTCACGAAATTTTCGAAGGAGATCAATCGCTCCTTGGCCTCCTGGGTCAAGGTCTGATGGCACAGGACACAACGGGAACCATCAGAAACATTCGGGTACTCAGCTTCTTTGTAGGCTGCCGATACGGAGTAGTTCCGGGCCGCTTTCCAAAGCTCTTTCCAGACATCAGACCCGATGCCTTCCAACTCGCTGCCGGAGAACACCTTTTCCGCTGCCGTATCTGCCGCTGTCTTCTTGAGGATCGACTTTTTCTTGGCTGCAATGATCCGTCGGTAATTTTCGTCCGATAATTGCTCCTGATACTTTTGGGCATCTTGCACCAGAGTGTCGATGTGCTGTTTCTGTTTTCTCAATTGCTTCGCTTTTTCCGTCGGTGCCTGTTCGGCAAGGCGCTGTTGCAGCGTTTGCATCTCGGTCTCGTCAGTGCTTCCAAATGCGCAATGTTTGTCGATGTCCTGGGTGCTGGTCTTGGCGCTGATGGATTCGTACCAGATACCCCCTGGAGTTACCTTCTTGTCAGCCGGGATATTCGGCTTTTTTGACTGGTGCTGATTGGCCTCGGTGTCCAGGGCGGAGGAGACCTTTTCACATGCGAGGATGAGCGAGCTGAAAAATGATAACACCGGCGGCTCGTAGCTCACCTCGTCTTCACTACTGAAAAAGACCTTGCCGAACGAGGTGTCGAAAATATCAACGCTATTAAGGTCATCGCAGATACCTTGTCCTGACCACTTATGACTCTTTGGAACGCCGTCCTGCTCAAACGAAATGCAGGCCTTCTGTACGGCAGAGCCGGGCTTATAGACATTGCGGTGAAGGGTGCCCGTCTCGCGGGCGCCGCATACATGCTTGAGGAGTCTGACGTAACCGGATTTGCCTGACCCGTTGTTGCCATAGACAATCGTGATATTGCCCTTACCAAACTCAAGTGGTTTTCTTGGAGCAAGAGCGTTTATTCCTTCGACATCACTGATTGAACACAAACGCAAGGTGCCTGCAGCGCCCTGAGAGAACGCAGAAGCGGGGAAGGAACAAGTCGCTTTGGCCAACTTCCCATCTGCTTCTTGCCGACACAGGGTTGCGAGTTCAGAGAAGTCTTTATCAGTCAGCTCAGATTGCTGAAGTAGCCGGGTTGCCGCGATCTGGAGCCACTGGGGGCGTTCTGAAAACCATTTGGTCAGTGATGCCGAGAGATCACCCATTTGCATTCCCTCTCTCTCATAGAAATATATTTAACATTCAATCCCTACCACCGCCAATGGCGTAGCAGAGTAAGACATTTCATCGTTGATGATGCCCGAATAACTCAGTTCGCGATGCAGCAGTTCCTGCAGTCGGCCCTTCTTGTTGGAAGCAAGACTCTGCCATTGCTCGGCGGGTGTCGATGGTGATTGCATTCCCAGAATTTTGTCGTCCAAGCGCTCAAGCCATGGTGCTCGGTCGCCCTCCGCATTCATCCCAATTCTGACGACATGGTTGCTGGCCTGACCGTCTTTGCCGTGGGTGCTGATTTTCCAGAGTGAAAGCAGGCCCTCACCGGTAATTCCTTTTACCTTCCCGGCCAAGGCCCGAGGCCCTGCATCGGCAGATGAATATTTGCGCATGAACTGATTGACGACAGGGTGCTCCAAGCCGACAAGCTGAAGGGTTTCTTCCTGGAGAGCAGCGTCACGCTCTGTCGTGAACACCATGTTCGGTTCGCCATCCCTGATCAGTGTCCACCTACCATCGCTCTCTTTACGGAAATTCCATCCGGCGAGCCGGGCTGATCGGGCAATGAAATTGACAAGCCGCTGCATTCCACGCCCTTCATCGTCAAATTTCTGGTAGTCGCCAAGATTGAACCGGTCGAGTTCCTGGAAGAGCTCAAAGACGACCTGACGCGCCAGATTGGCATTGGTCATGGCGACCTCGAGCTCCTGGCGGGTTCGCTTCAGAGTCGGATCTCTAATGGCGTCTTGATAGAGCCGGTCATAGCTCAAGGTGCTACTGAGCTGACCCAACACCTGCGTCCTCAAATCCTCGGCGATCTGCCCCTGTTCATCCACTTTGCCCAGAGTTCTGGCGATGTCGTTCAGTTTTTCCTCAAGCAGCAGATAGATCTGCCCTTCAATGGTGTCTGCGGCAACTAGGTTGTAAACCTGAGCTGTCGATTCTTGCCCATAGCGATGGATACGGCCTATGCGCTGCTCGAGATCCATGGGGTTCCAGGGCAAGTCGTAGTTGAAGAGGATGCGGGCAAACTGGAGATTGATGCCTTCCCGACCGGCAGCGGTGCAGACCAGCACCTTGGGTCCATCCTTCCGGCGGAATCTCCTTTGGGCGGCTGTTTTCGCTCCGTGATCTCCGCCTTTGAGGACATCGACACCTGCACGGGGAAAAACTTCATCCAGTTGTTTCTTAATTGCCTCAACCGTGCCCAGGTAGGTGGCGAAGATAACGACTTTTTCGTTGGGATTTTGCTGCCAGATCTGACGCAGAGCGTGAACGAGCATCGCGGTCTTTGACTCGATTCCGTCCGGAAATTGTGCCAGTAGATCAAGTATCCGCTGCCGTTCTTCCGGCAGCGCAACCACGACCAGCATGGCGGCCGATTCCTCTCCGGCACCGGCTTCATACTCAGAATCGGAATAGCTTTCAGCTGCTGAGGCAAAAGAGAGCGCTTCGTTTCGCTTTTTCAACAACTGATATTTTGCGTCAGCCAGGATCTGATCGGTCTGGGCGTTACCCACGGCGTCATAAGGGATGGAGTAAATGTCGTGAATGATCTGCCTAGCCTCCTCGAAGACCCGGTTCCGACCATCTACATCAAGCAATTCGTCACGCTCAATTCCTTCCTGAATGGTCAGCATAAGCAACCGGCGCTGAAGGGTCGAGCGGATAGCAGCAAAACTACTAGCAGCGATTTTCTGAAACACCGTCATCACAAAACCCAGCGCCCGGCCCTTGTTGCCTTGCTGAGCTGCCAGGTTGTAGCCATCCCGAAGATAATCAAGGAGCGCGTTGTAGAACTCCTTTTCTCGCTCCGACAGCCCAAATCCTTCGGTATGGACCATGCGGCGGACAAACAGCGGGCTACCGTCCTGGGCACAGGCATCGGCTTTGGTGCGGCGGATGACGACCGCATTGAGACGGTGCCGGTTGCGGACCATGTCCTGGTCGCTCTCGAACAACTCGGGGCTCAGCAGTCGGATCAGCATCCAGAAACGGAAATGATCGCCCTGATGCGGCGTTGCGGACAGGAGAATGAGGTCCCGGCAGTGGTCACGGATGGCTTCAGCAAGTTTGAAATTCTCAGTCTTCTTGACTTTGTTGCCGTAGCGGTAAACGCTCAGATGATGGGCTTCGTCGAAAACCACCAGATCCCAGGGTGGCGCAGCGAGAAGCTTTTTCACCCGCGCCGGGCGTTTGAGCGTATCGACCGAGACGATCAGGCGATTGTGCTTGGCAAAAGCGTTGGTTTTTCGGTCTGTGACATCCCCCTCGCTGCCGAACACCTCAAAATCGAGATTAAAGATTTCGTTTAACTCCCTGCGCCAGTTTTCCACCAATCCGGCGGGGACAATCATGATGGCCCGGGTCAGTTCGCCCCGGGAAGCCAATTCGCGAAGAATGAGAGCGGCCTCGATGGTCTTACCTAATCCGACCTCGTCGGCTACCAGAAAGCGCTTGGGGCGGGCATTGGCCACCCGGTGAACCAGCACCACCTGATGCGGCAACAAGTCCACCTTGGCTGAGGTCAGGGTCGCGGCACTTCCCATCAACGGCAATTCTTCGGCTTCCACCGCCAACCAAAGTTGTTCCAACCGTTCCGCTGTTGCCGGAACCATGCTTTGGACGATTTGATCGAACCGGTCGGCCGCAGGCCGTAGAGAGTCGGCAGGCACCTGCCGCTCCCCATGAGCGCGAAAGAAGACAGTGATGTACCCCGTCGGCTCACGACCGACGACGACGCCATCCCCCAGCTCGGGGTGGTTGATCTTCAGGCCGGGTTGTATCTCACGAAATGCGTGCGACATAGTAGCCAACGATCACCTCTTCTCCTGGCTGGTCGCCTTCTCGAACAACCCGCTTCATATTGACCGTAGCGCTGCCATCCCAGAGCCCTTCGGACAGCCGCACCTGCTTCCGATCGCGTCGGCGGAACAACACCTCCTCCTCAAGGGACGTTTCCTCAAAGGTCTTGGGATGCGAGGTAAATCCGAACACCACGCCGCAATCGGTCCAGCGGTTCTGGAGATGAATCAGTAACGGACGTATCCGGCGACACAGGAAGTCTTCCGTTTCCTGCGGCTCCATGGTTTCGATGACCGTCTCCAGCCCCGAGATAAGAATGGTTCGGCCGGGGACGGGGGGAACAGCCGGAAACTCCTTGGACCAGGATAGCGCCTGCCGCAGGGAGATCACTGCCCCGTCGGAAATGAACGGGCCGAGGCTCTTTTGATCGAAGATGACGCACGACCCCTTGCGCTGCCAGACTGTGTTGGTAATGGTGTCCATCAATCGTTCTCCTCAAGCATTTCAAAGAGCGAAAGCTGCGGCTTGGCCGGCGCCTTTTCGCTACGGGTTCGCCAATGCTCAACCAGTTGGGCCGCAGTTCTTGCCGCCATGCGATTGGCGGAATTCTTATCGACCTCCGCATACCATTTGAGGATTTCATCCACCGATTTCTTGATGCGGAAGTTCCGATTATTGAGTTCCGCATCAATTTTCAACCCCGAGTTGGGATAGGCAGTGCCGATGAGGAAATGAGCCTGGTCTAGATCGGTTTTGATCACCTTACGGTTGCGACCCCGTTCAGTGAAAAAGGCAAAACGCTCATGGATAGGCACCACATGAACCGCCCGGCCCACAACGCGAATCCACCCCTTGGCTTCCAGATCGCCCTGAGCGATGCCAGTGCCGCGCAAGGTTTTGTGAAGCTCGTCGCGCTCCATCTCCATCCGGTTTTTGAAAATACGCAAGTAGAGGCGGCTGGCCGGTTCGGCGCTGTCGGGCGGGCGCAGACCCCCGGTCTGGGTGGTGTCTTCCAACAGGTCGTCGAGGAGCTGATTGATACCGAGCAAGGCGTCACGCACTTCCAGCAACTGCCCATCGCCGGTAAACACCTGGCCATAATGGCGTGAATAGAACTCTAGCGATTTGCCACGCAGGATCACCCGCAGGTCAGATTCAGGTAAGGTCTTTCCGTGGGTATGCTCCAGCAGGTCCTTCAATCGCACCGACTCGTCCTTCACCCAACGGCGCATCCTCGCCCAGCTTACCGGCTCCGGGGCCTCGATGCGTTTGCGGCAGACATGGATGATGTCGTATTCAATCTTGCGGCTTCCGAAGGCTCCGGTTTCGCCCTTGGTCTCATCGCTGCGGATGGGATAGGTCGCCACAAGCACATAGCCCGCATCAAACAGGGCCTTGAGGATGTCGATCCAGGCCTGGTCTTCGTTGTGATGGAAGGTAAAGGCCATGATGCCGCCGTCTTTCAGGCGACGGCCTGCCTCGGCCCAGACAGCCGAAAGAGTTTGGCTGTAAAAATCGCTTGATGGCAGCGGTCGATAGAGCGGATTTGGTTCCTTCTCCGCCAGGGCATCGTCGCCAGTGAGTTCCTGAATGCGTGCCAGATACTTCGATTCAATGAAGGGCTCTTTCTCGTGGCCTTCCCGATCGTCGGGATGCTCTACGGAATTATCCACCGCCTCCATGCTGTGGGGCGTGCGCTCCGGTTCGAAGTAGGCCGCCTCAGGGAGGCCCGCATACCATTTGCGCAGGGGGAGGCGGAGCCAGACGTAAAAGAAATCAGCACAATCTGCATAATACAGGTTGTTGCCGAATGGGGGATCAGTAATGACTAAATCGAATTGGTCGTTGCCAAGCATTGATAGGTCAGTAGAAGATCCGCAATAAGGCTCGTTGCCAGGGATGACGGGATCGTTCAACTCTGATCGAATGCTCTTGGTTTGCCCAGCCTCATCTTTTATTACAGGTTCCCAAGGGGCCAGTGCCCATTCAAGACCTTTCAATAATCCCAAGGCTGTCGTCTTCCACGGACCATACCCATCACTATATGCACTTACCTCAATCAAATTATTCTTTGGGTTGTAATTTGGATTGCTTAGAGCAGGTGCCAAACAATCACGTTTAACGTGATAAAACGAAAACATATTCTGGTTGCGCAGGTATTGTTGAAATGCTCCAAGAGCCTGCTCTCGCACATCCAGTGGCCAAACCTCCTCTTGTAGTTCTGTGATTGCACGGAGAAGGTTTGAATGAATTAAGAGCTGTCTATTGTTGAATAGCATCCACCAGTGCGTATAGCCATGATCAGGAAGAGGGTCTTTTACATGCGTGCGCATAGAAAAGGGTATTTCCATGCGAGGCCAATACCCTCTTAAATCGGCATCCTTACGTTCTTGCCATTCTCTTTCAGATGCTGCCAGCTTGCTTATGTCATTAGCGCCCGGGGCTTTAAAGTAACGGCCTCCGTAGTTATAACCTTCTGCTTCACATTGAGGGCAATGGCATTGCAGAGCATAGGCAGCCACCGGAGCCGTATGCTTAACCTTTTTAGTTGCTCCAAGCCTGTCTTGAGTTTTCCCGCAGCTCGCGCATGTAAATTGAGCCTGTTTCGGCACGGTTCCCTGGCTTGTGTCAACTATTGACCCATCTGCCAAGGTAAGCGTTTCGGGAAGAGATTTCCCGCGCGCCTCAATTACGCGCAGGTTTTCCATCCGCTTTTCAAACCAGGTAGCGGTCGCTTCAGCTGGCGCACCGGCCCAGCCGCCCAGTTCCTGATCCCCGACAAACCCCGAAGTCCCCTTCATCCATTCGGGATGGATGAGCAGGTACATCTGCACCGGTTTGCTCTTGAGGGCGAAGTCTTTCTTTTTGCGCCCGGTAGCACGTAGGCTGGATAGGGCATGACGCTCGAAGACATCTGCCAGGCGTTTCCCGGCAAAGGTGCCGCAATGAGGGCAACAAAGCCCTGGTTCCTCGGGGGCGGCTGCCTTGAGCGCCAGTGCCCGCTCCCAGGTGTCGTTGGCGTTGCCCTTGTCGTAGTCGTTCAGCAGCCGGGCGAAATCCTGGGTGAGTTCTGTGAACGGGGTGTCACCTTCCACAATGATCCGTTCTGCACTGGGAGCCATTCGGGTTTCGCCCAGCTCGGCATGAAACATCGTGCCGCAGCCGGGACAGGTCAGATCTGCGTAATCCGATGAGAGTTTCTTTTCAGCAATGACCGGTGTGCGGAAAATCGGCGTTCGATGACCACAACCCTTGGCCTGGCAGGACCCATGTTTGGCCCAGAAGGTATAGATGACCTCCGGCCCTTCCCAGCGATACCGAGAACGCTGATCAGGCGGTAACTCGACAGGATCGAGGCTGACGGCCTCACCGGTTTCCACGTCAATCCACCGCCCCTCGTGGCCTCGCGGACATGTGGTGGTATAGAACGGCTGGATTTGCGGTTTGACCTGCCGTTCGATCTCCTCAAAAAGGGCCTTGACCTGTTCCGGATCGCTGCAAGCCAGTTCGTTTTTGACGACGAACCAGGCCACCGGGTTGAGATCGACCCCGGTCATTTGCATGCCGAGACGTGAGCCTTCCACCAGGGTGGTGCCACCGCCCATGAAGCAATCCAGCACCTTCAGATGCTTGAAGGAGCCCGCCTTCTGGTGGTTGCAGTAGTAATGGTCCCAGACAAGCTTGGATGCCTCGTTGGGGTCGGCCGGGGCCTCGGTCGCCGCCGCAACCAGCATGGAGCGGAAAACGCTGGAACGCCGCCGCGCCCACCACTTGGACATCTGATAGATGGGCTTGCCCGCATTGCCTTCCAGATTGGAGAGCGCATTGATCTGTGCGATGGGGAAATCCGCTTCCAGGCAGGTTGGCTTCCGATTTGGATCAGAAAAGTCTGGTACCTGCAGCCTGACTGCCTTGCCGAGCTTTTCCGGCAGCCATCCTGCCTGCTTGTCTGCTTTTGGTTTCCTCCCGCCCGTTTTAGAGGGTGCGGAGTTCTTCTCAGAAGAAATTCCCCAAAAATTACCCTGAACTTCTTTTTGCTCATTCATAATGCAGAAAACTCCATATAGGGCACTGCGACTTCGAGAAGGCTCATTCCACCGTGGCAGACGTGGGGGAACCCTCCTTGTACCTTCCACTTCCGTTGGCCCATGACCACGTGCTGGTTATTGTGCGTCATGACGATAGGCGGCATGAATCGCTTCTGCCAAGGCTCGGAAACAGCCTTGTTGCGGGACGCGCCGAAGGTCTTTCGCAGTATTTCGATAGCATCCGGGTCCTCGACCTCCGAGGAAAAGCGCTTGCTGACCGCATAGCCATGGTCCGAGGTGATAACCAGATCCCGGCCCTGGCGAAGCCGATTGATAAAGTTCCAGAACCCATCGCTCTGCAAGGTGCTGGTAGCAATGCTGGCGATCTGATCCGGGAGCTTCTGCTGAAGGTGAATCAGGTCATCCAGCCACGAATGCCAGAACAACAGGTTTGGCGACGGCGGGACCGCGCAGTCTTCAAAGGGCAGGCTCACCACATCGGTGTAACAGTTACCGCCGAACAGAGCGAAGGTGCCGGGTTTGCCGTCGTTGGTCAATGCGCTTCGGGATGACGAGCCAAGGCTTTTGGCGAAGTGATCGGTGGTGGACGGGCATTCAGATCCCGTGACCTTAACTTGTGCTGGCTGAATGCCTCGTGCCTCTGCAGCCCCAATCAAAATGGGCAGTTCGCGGAGCGACAAGGCATCAAGGATAAGGACCGCTTTGCCAGAGCCAGAGGCCGCCCAGCCCTTGAGACAGCCTGATGTTTTCTCGGCATGTGCCGGGAATGCTTCCCACAGCCCCCATGCCGCTTCGGTCAGCAATCGATCCGCTATAACGGTCGCGTCGTGAAGCGCGACCGGAGACGAGCTGGACATCGACAGCACTTGCAGCGCAGAGAATATCTCCACCCATGCTTCTTTGGGAGTTTGGGAGTCGAGAATGATGCCGTTCCAATCGGCGCTCATTGCTCCCCTCCATCTTTGTAGGCGATCTCTAGGGTCGCTTTGAAGGTGGATGGTATCCGCTGCAGAATTTGTTTGATCTGCTGGGCCGTCAGCCCGGAGAACTCAATTCGTGTAGTTTCAATGGCTTGACAGGTAGGCACGCCCCAGGTTTCAAAACAGCCTGACAGATTAATACCGGTGGCTGGTTCTTCTGATTTGTTGGTCTTGATGGCCGGGATTGGTTCGGGAGGAATCATCCCGCCGCTACCGGTCGCGCCGCCGGGTTCCCCGGTCTCACCTATGGTTCCACCGCCACCAGAAGTAGTCGGAGGATATGGCGTGCCGGTACCACCACCCGCCGGTGGAATGATTTCACCAGTTCCTGGCTGCGTGGTGCCACCTGGGGGTGGATTTGGAACAGTGACAGTGCCTCCGCCCACCGCCCCGGGAAGGCCAAGCTGAATCTGCCGCATCTCCTGGCCAGTTCTGAATGCCTTGCCCCGGATATAACGCAGGGCATCTTCATCGGTGGCGTCTTCAGAACGTCGGCCGATCCAGGTGCCGCTCACATTGAGAACAAGATCGCCGGAAGCGGCAATATCCAATACAAATTCAAAGATCTTCGTTTCACCGAAAAAGGGAATCGTCTCTCCGGCATTCGGTGGTGGCGGTTCGGTGAGGTCATCCATCATGGAGCCGACAAAATCGGAATCCTTGGCCCGCTTCAGGACAAACTGCTTGAACTCGGTCTGGTCGAAAAGATCGGACAGAATCTTTGCCTCTACCGCCGTCGGGATCTCTCCACCTTGCTCGGTGATCTTTTCGATCTCGAAAGCACAGTTCTGCGTCTGCTGAAAATCCCATTTGCGCAGCACGGCGAACCGGTTGAATCTGGATTTCAGGGAAGCTCGCAGCGGGCGGTCGAAATCTTGATGCAAGGCGCGATAGGTTGGATCCGAACCCCATCCCTCCCGGGAGCAGAGGAAGCTGCACCGGGCCGAATAGACAAGTTCCTCATCAGAAAAAAGGCTTTGCATGTCTGCCGCCGGAAGAAGGAAGCGGATGGTGTTTCTTCTTTTCTGAACATGCTTTGCCAGCCAGGCTCCCAGTGTGGCGTTGATACCTGCCGGGCCACCTTCGATCTGGTCGGGGACAACCAGCAGCACGGGTCTGTCCCATTTTGCCGGTCTATCGGCCTCATCCACATCGTTCCAGGGGTCATTTTTCCAGTTGGGGCCAAGAATGATGACCCGCGAAGGCGGCGAGGTAGTCTCAGGGACGAAAAGGTGCCGCAGTGTATGCCGGATGTGTTGCACATCTTTCCCAGGGTAAACAGTCTGGCCCGCTGTCGATACAGCGTTCACCCCCCAAAGCTTGCTGTTTTTGGCACAGGCACGAACTTTTGACCTCGGGTTTTCTGGAATCCCAAACCAGAGCGGTCCCCCGGGGACTTCATCTCCATGTATATTGACACTGTTTTCAATGAGCAGCGCCAATTCGGCTTGAAAGGAATTATCGTCAATGGCCGTTCCCCTGGTGATATCCAGATGCAGGATTGCCGGTGTGCCTCCGGCATTTTTCCCTGGGGACATCGAGCGCATCCAGATGGTGCTTACCAACTCTCGCGCATTGGGTACGTTGACGCCGGAATCACGAACAGCCTCAAGATTGCGCTGGGCGATCTGCCGCAGCTTTTCCTGCCCGGCCTGGACAGCTATCGAGTCAACAAGGGTCTGGACCTCATCGGAATCCCCATCGACAAAGAAGTCTGCAGGCGTGATGACGGGAACCAAATCACCCCGGCTTCTGAAAACCTGAGCGAGAATACGGATAAGATCGCGTGTCTCCTGCGCTGCGGAAGACAAGAGGATGTGGTCCTCAAGGAGGTCCAGGAGTTCCGGGCTGAAAGGCCAGCAGGCGAATGCCTCTTGTTGAACCCGCTCTTTTTCCGCTTCCGACTTGTTCGTGTGCAACAACCGAAACCTTTCGGTCGCATAGGCACCGCTTGTGGTGATGATGTCCGGTTCAGGGATATTCCGGCGATTTTCAAAGAGACGATGCAGGAGAAGTTTCTGGCGGTCCTGCTTTGCCGATGGTCCTCGGAAATCGATGATAACTGGCCCTTGCCGATGGACCTGCTGAAAGGCGTCGTTTTGGTTGTTCAACACCGAGATGACGAAGATGAGGATCTCTGGCCGATCCTTTGCGATCTCGGAAAGAATCTGTACGAAATTGAAAGCGTACTGCTTGAGGAGAAGCCCGGATTTAGGGTCCTTGTCCGGCAGGCCAGTATACCAGGTTTGAAATTCGTCCAGGATGAGACAGGTTGGCTGGTCCTGAAACATTTTTTCCATCAACGTCCGAGGCGGGAACGGCTGGGCCATGCTCTCAAATTGGCCACGGTAATATTGGCCCTTTGGGTGTCGATCAAAGAGGAGATCCCAGAGCAGCGGATATTCATGATTATGGACCGGCTCAGAGATCGGCATATAACCTTTGAGCATTTCGGCATTTTTCAACTCGTCGCTGCCGACCTTGTTTCCCCAATCCTTGAGCCACAACTCAACGACATCAGGAGACTGAATGCCGTGATGCATCACCGCCATGATGTGTGATTTACCACGCCCACGATCACCCATCAGAACGATAGGACGTCCAGAGTTTCTAGCGCTGATCGCCTTCAATGCCGTCTGGACATCCGTTGTCGGATAGGTTATGGACAGAATGTGGTCCGGGGATTTCTGAGCCGCCCCCTGGTTATCGCTCGTGCGAAGAGCAATAGCGGTCCCGGGCATGTGTGCTCCGAGAAACTCGTCTCTTAATTTCAATCCCAGCATACTTGTCACTCCTGATAATGTTCGCTTTTCTTGTAGTCTATAGTTGTAAACCAATTCTGTAGCGTTCGATTGGTTAGATGTCTCGCTATTCTTCGTCAAAATACGCACTCAGTCCAACCGAAACTTCCCTGAGCTTTTCAGGCGTCAAATCCGCCCGGCCGGCGAGGACTTCCAGCAGGTCCTCTTGATTGGGCTGCCCTAGCGCCAAGCGATAGAGCAGGCGCTGCTCCTTCATCCAAGCAAACCTTTGACGCTGTTCGCTCCCAGGCACGTCAAATACGTAACGCCTAATCGCCGCATCCGTGCAAACCCACCATGGACGGAGGCCGGATGGATCCGCCAGACGGCTATCCGCAAGCCTTTCCAGCATTTTCCACGGGCTGGCGCGCTCACCTGAAACGGGCTCTGAGAGCACGTCTTCCCCCAATTCGCGGGCAATCGCCTGCCTGATTGCCAGCCCCCCAAACCGTTGGATGCGTCCCTCGCGCTGCTCCAGATCCATTGGATTACCGCATAGATCCCAATGCACCAGTTGGCTGCACCAAACGTGGAAATCAAGCCCCTCCTGCCCCACCGATGTGGTGGTTAAAATATGCGGCCAGAAGGGCGTATTAAATGCCCGGCGTAATTCGTCGGTACGCAGACCGTGGTCCTCTTCGCTGCCATCCTCTCGAATGGTCACCAAACGCGCCTCGGTGAATGGCATTGCCACATGGCAGCGGAGATTGAAATCATCGCTGCCATCTCGGGACTCGGCCCGGAAATCAGCTTCCGGGGTATGAAGTTTGAACGGGCTAGTACGTAGACTGAGGCCGCTACGCAACTCGTTTGCCAGCCGCTCCCCTTCGAGCCCGGATAGCTTGCGCGTGATCCAGAGATGCTCGTCGAGCACAGCCTCAAGATTGCCCTGCAACACCGCTCTCTGCAACGCGTCCGGATAGGGTGTTCGCTCCTCATCGCCGCTCAGCAGCATCACAAACCAACGCTGGTCAAGGTAGGTCCGGAGCCCGTTCCAGGCAACTTGCAACGTGTGATAGTAATTTTCACCCTCAAGAGCCTCGGGCCAGTGGCGTCGCAGGGCTCTACCGACCACCACCCCGGGAGACGATAGGGCGAAGTCAACCAAGCGATCGACTTCCAATTCGCTCAACGTGACCAGATCCGTTTCAAGGCGCGCCTGGTGCCAGCGCTCAAGAAGCGGGATCATTCCGCGGCCTATCTCCACTTCTTCAGCCCCTGTCCGGCGGCTTTCCTGGTGGACGAGCACCCAGGCCGGATATATTCTCGCCCAATGACCAGCCCTTTCCTCTAGAGCAGACAGCAGTCTCCAGACAGGTCTGACCGGTCCATCTCCACTCGAGATGGCGATCCCCAAATTATTCAACGCCCCCCTAAGCTGCCTGCTGACAGATTCACGCACTTCTTCAAGTGATTTACTGGCGGCAACCAACGGGTCGGTGCAGGCGCAGATCAAAGGGGACGGGTGAAACAGAGCCAGGAGCGGGTAACGCTCGCCGGTAGCCGTCAGGGAACGACGCTTGGTGACGTCCTGATATTGCAGACTAACGCGTGAACGGGATGAGCGACCCAGCAACCTGCTTTCCAGCGTGTAACTGATCAGAGAGGCAACCGCTTGCGGGACGGCGCGGAACCGGCTGAAAACAAGGACCTTGCCGAGCCCCTGACGATCATGCCCCCTCCATTGGCCGTCTAGCTCCCACCAAGGGAGAGAGGGCGGCAGCCAAGGAAGCGCCAGGCGCTCTAGCGGGAAGTGCTCCAGCAGTGATCTCAGTCGGGGATGTGCCCAAGGCTCGGCAGGGAGTTCAAACCGATCACGCTGCTGGGCATTCAGAGCCTGAATCCCCTCTGAGCGCGCTGGTATGGCATCCTTGCGGACCACGTAGCGCCCCCCCATGGTCTGCATCGGCAGCGGTATCGAGGTCCAGTAGGGCACAGCATGAGGTCGGTGGTCATCCTTGAGACTGTTTGCAAACTGCTTGAAAATGCCCAGTTCGGAGGGGTGCAGGTCAGCCGAAAGGGATTCGGTTCGCGCGTTGTCCCAGCCGTGATCATGAGAGGCCCGTTCCGTGCGAGACATCAGAGGACGTAGCAGACTCTGAATTCTTTTCCGGGCGCACTGCGCCGACTCTGAATCAAGCTCGCCGCGACGAATTGACAGTTCCAGGGCTGTAAACGCCTCCCGACACTCATTGCGGATGCGCTTCCCACGCTCGCCGTTGCCGCTGAGGAATCCGAGCAGCTTGAAAAACTCACTGTGATGTGACTGCTCTGTATCATCCTCGTGACGCCGGGAGAAAAGCCGGTAGGGGGTTGCAGAGAGCAGCATCAGGGCGTGTGAGTCGGCGTCTCCAGTTCCCTGTAACCCCTCAATCACCCTTGAAGCCGCCTCATCGATCTGTTCATCGAGCAGATCCTGAAAACGCTGAAACTCGTCGAAGATGACCAAGTCGGGATGAACCTGATCGATGGCGCAGGCGGCCAAAGCGCTGCGTAGGTTTGCGATAATTTCTAGAGGCTGCGGAATGGCACAAAGTCTTTTGCATACCCACTCGCGCGGCTGGAGTTTGAGCTGCCGCCGCACCGAGTCACGAAAGGCCGTTAGCAAACGGCTTATGTCTCTCGTGTCTCTCGCCTTCATGCGCGCGAGACGCTGCCTCTCCCTCTCAATGTAGCCGGGCCAACTTGCATTTCCCGCATTACACTGGAAAAAGTTTGCAGGCATGCCATACATGCTGAAAAACTCAGGCCACGTTTGCTCGACAAGCACATGGATGAGAGCCCGCTCCGGCGCTCTGCCATCACGCCGCCTGCCTCCTCGTTCCGGGATCGACGTGTCCGGCGTCAGCGTGTAGAGGTTCAGGCGGGGGTGGGATGGCCTATCGAAGGCCGGCAACAAGGTCAACCGGTCGATCTGGCATTCCGCCTTCGCCCTCTCCCGCGCTGGCAGAACTTCGAGCAACTTGCGCCTATTCTGCGCGGCGATAGAGAGACTGCTGCAGACGTAGAAGACCACAAGCGGACGCCGTCGCAGCTCATTCATCATATTTAGGATGACGTGCTGAGCCACCACGGTCTTACCGAGCCCAACCTCGTCGGCCACCAGGAAACGGCGGGTGCCCGCATGGTCACGCAACGCTTTCAGCGCGGCGGCGATCGTTTTCTTCTGAAAGGGCTTTGGCTCGGTCAAGACGCGCTCTCCCGGGCGGGAATGAATTCCGCAGCGAGAATCTGCCAGACCTTCCAGAACTCGGCGAGAGTCTCCCGTTCCTCAACGGAACGATGGGAGGGGTCCATTTCGTTCATGATCTTCAGGTAGTGGCGTATTTTATTGTCCGCATCGATTAGGGTTTCCGGACTCCTTGTCCAAGTTCTAAGTACATCCTCCAATGTCGGAGCCCACCCGACGGCCCTCTGTCGCCCACCCCTTCCCTTTGCACGGTCCGGAGCCTCGTTCCACCAATCTCCCCCACCCTCAAAAACTTCTCCCTGTTCGAGCAGTGACCGAATCCAGAGTAGAAAGATCCGAGCGTCCAGATGGCGAGCGATGGCTTGGCGATCCCGCTCGACGCTCGGGGGAGGATCAAGGGGAGCACGCTGCAGCCACTCCATTTGATCCTCACCATACGCAAGACGGATTCGTACCAGCTCAGTCAGTTCAGAAACAGGGAAAGAACCGATCGACAACTCCAACTGACTGCGCTCCCACTTCATAAGCGGATGGCCGAGAAGCCCGACAGAGAGGTCGATCGCTGCATGATCCGGGTGGGGAGGAACTGTTGTGGCCAGCTTCGATCCGCCTGCTTCGACCCGATGAATGACCTGCCAGCGGTTCGCTACCTGGTTTCGTGCCCGTTCTAGCTCCCGGCGTGTCTCCGGCTCCTCCACAGGAGCCATGCCAGATTCCACCTTGAATGGTCGCCCCATATCCATCAGGGTCTCTAGCCCCTGAAAAACCGAAAGCGGCACACGCAGCCTGGCCACAGCCTCGTAGTTCGGCCCTTTCCATCCTCTTGCTGTCGCGTTGGCGCTTCCCAACCACAGAGTCTGCCCAGCACCATGGCGCACCAGAATCAGCTTGGCATGAAGCCCCTGTCCTTCAAGCTCTTGCTCACTAGTGTCCTCAATAATTTCCTGGCTTGCCTCAGCCTCTTGCGCTCCGCACAACTCCGCACCAGTTTCCGGAGCATCGAGGGCGCCGAGGATCTCAAAGCCATCCAGTGCCCGCGGCTTTCTCGTTGCAACCATTTGCAACTGTTCTCCGATCGAGAGCAGACGGCGCCGGGTTCCCTCTGTCCCCCAAGCTCCGAGTGCTTCGACTGTCTGCGGATCCAGAAACGGGCTAACGACCATCACATCGTGTATGTCGCGAGGTGGTTCAGGGAGCCCTCGTCCACCAGACTCAGGGAGCATCAATTCAAAATCCTCAACGTCCATACCGTCCGGAGCCAGCCACCGGAGCGTCTCAAGTTCACGCAGCAGAGCGGGATACGGCAGCTCAAGCTGCGCCCTCTCGAGCAGAATCTCTGCGGCGGAACGAATACCCGGCAGAACCTTACCCGATCCTTCCGCCTTTCCGGTGAGCAGCAGGCCCGCATCCCAGGACATATCTCGGGTAAGGTTTCGGCTACTGATCCAGAACCGCCAATTGTTCGCGGGGCTAACCAGCGCTGCGTCAACAGCAACAGGCTCGTAGCGGACGAGTGCCAGCTTCGGATGCCACGAGCCGACCTGCTCATCGGATTGCACTTCCCTCAGGAACTGGTCCATCAGTGCGAGAATCTTGGGGCTTTTTGCCGGAGCCTGAACCCGCCCGGACTGCGCAATGACCCTGAACCGTCCACGTAACTGCTCCACCGCCTGTGCCAGATCGACCTTGCTCCCCGATCCCCGATCGTCATCAAGACCGCCAAGGGCCAGCAGAGATGCCACAAGCGCGACAAGATCAACCGAATAGCTGGTCAGGACGGCGCAGGAAGCCCTCATGCCCAATTCCGGCCTGAGAACATCCAGAAGCGACAGACCCTGCCAGTGACGCCCGCTCATCCCTCACCCCTCAGATCCATGAGCAACCTTCGGACGTTGCGCCAACGATATTCAAGCGGGTAAGCCTTGGCATGTTGTTCGGGGAGCCACTCTTCGCGGCGACGGCGTCCCCCCAGGGTGTCCGCCAGCCTGGCCCGTGCTCCTTTGCGTCGGATTTCAGCGTGAGAGTAAACCTCCCTGAGTGCCATTGGATTCTCGTCCCGCTCCAGCCAGGAGCGGGTTTGCTCCAAAATATTAAGAATCTGCGGATCGATCCCAGGGCAGTCTGTCACGATGGCTGGCACATCCAAACCCAAGGCGGCCTTGACATGTTCCCCCATAACCACCTTGAGGTTGCTGCGATGGATATCTTCCGTCTGCTGTCCGTCAGCCTCGCGCAATTCCTCGACCAATGCGGCATAGACAGCACGGCCAATGGCGGCCAGAGAGGCAGCCTGACGAGCTCGCTCAAGTGCGCGTCTGTCCGCCGCATCGGCGAGCTGGAACGCTTTCTGATCCCATGGGAAATTGCAGGAGACAGGGTCGAAAAGATTCTCCGCCATGCGGGCCAACAGCGATTGCTCCCCGTCAGCCCTCATGACCGAAGCCAGATGGCGCACGAGGAAACCGCGCTCGTCCCGCGTATCGTCGGACAAAGCGAAACTCAAAGGGGCTGAAATATTTTCCCAATCCTCAGGCGGAGGCGGGAGTGCGACAAAAGGCGGCGAATCCTCCATCAACGGCTGCCCATCGTCATCCAGATGGAGTCGGGTGTGGGCTTGCCGATGCCTCAGAACACGGTGGATGTGATTGCGGGAGGGAAGAACATTGCTAGGCCCCGCTCTGAGGAGTCCCCAATGCCCCAGAGCACTCCAGTAGATCATGCTGGAAGGCTGCGACGTGAGACGCTTCTGGGCATGAGCGCGCCCGCCGATGATCCCGCTCGAGTCGTCCGAGGTCTCAGCCGTCTGATAATGCTTCTTGAGCCGCTCTATCAGGCGCATCTCCTCGCGTACAAGCAGCTCATTGGGAGAGACCTTGTGAGCCTCTTTCATGATGCGCTGATACATCCAGGGGATGAAGAGGATGTAGCGCAGACGGGTCTGCAGCACTGATGTCCCGGGGAAGAAACGATTGGCGTATCCCTGATGCAGGAGAAGAAAGCCGATCTCGTCACGGACGCCCTGCTCCTCTGAGAACAAGGTCGCCTCAGCCTGACGCAAGGCTTCACGGGAGAACTGAATCCATCCAAGAGCGGGCTTTATGGACATCGCAAGTGCACCATCACCAAATCAAACTTTAAGACTGACCACCCGCACTACATCCAACGCTCGTGTCAGAGCAATGTATAGACGCACATCAAAGCGATCCGTCACCTTCCCCATATCCGTCACGATCACCGCCGGCCGCTCCAGACCCTTGAAGCGCAAAAAGGTATCCGCCACCACGTGCGAATCGATCTCCGGTGAGTCGGCCCGCACCACTGGGAAGCTGCCGATTCTGTTAACCATAGCGAAGCCTCCAGCCGTCTGTCCGCGCAAGGATAGGACGGCAATATCTTCTGGTCTAAAACCCTGACCACAGAATTTGCGAATCTCATTCTCCACCTTGGCCGATACAGACGATTCCGATGGACATTCGACGACCCCGATCACTTGGTCGGCCAGGCCTTTCTCGACGACATCAGTATCGTACGCAGCTCCGGCAAGCATTTTGGAAAACTCCAGGATTGGCTCCGGGCAGCGGTAGCATTTATACAGCCGGTAGTTCGGCCAGCACTCCAACCAGTCAGGCAGCCTGCGGTCACTCCAGAAGGACTGCGTCGGGTCATGAAAGATCCAGGTGCGGGCATCACGCGCCAGTTCCTCGACCAACAGCCAATCACTCTCGGCCAAATCCTGCGCCTCGTCGACAATCAGCACTTCCGGCCGCTTCTCTCCTTCGGGAGGCGTCTCGGCCGCCGCACGAAAGGAGATTTCCGCCCAAGTAGCCGGATCGGCGGGGAGTGAGGCAATGACCCCTTTTTCGATCAGCAGTCCTGCCGCGTAGCGCGGCACGGTGTCGACCTGCACCCCCCTCCCCTTGACCGACTCTGCCAACCACTGAGCCAGGGCGTCGGTGAAGCAGAGCAGTCGCACCCGTCTCCCTTCGGCCGCCATGCGCAGTGCCGCCTCACGGGCCAGCAGCGTCTTGCCCGAGCCGGCCACCCCTTCGATCACCAGCCGGCGGTTGCCGGTGAGACTGTCGATCAGCTCCAGCTGACGTTGGTCCAGTTGGTAACGCTCTTCTGCGTTGGCGGCGGCACGATGGCCGAGCCGTACACGCGGGATCCAGGTTTCACCCCACAATTGATGGAGCAGTCCAATCCAGTTGCTCTGCGGAACGAGGTAATCGGACGGGAATGCCCTGTCGAGCTTGGCGTTCAACGCCTCGCCCAGCCAGGGGAGATCCTGTTCACCGAGAAGCAGCTCATGGAGATCATCCTGGCCAGGAGGGCGCTCGAAGGCAATATCGGGAAAGATCGTCAGGATGCCGTAGGGGACGGATTGGCAGCCGAGTTCCTTGATGCGGGCGTGAAGCTTCTTTGCGTAGCCGTGGGCCTGTTCGCGCGGTGCCTGTTCCATCTCGTGGCCGTTCTGGAACCAGCGACCGTCGCGCTGCTCGATGTGGCCGCCCTTGACTTCGAAGATCAGCAGTCCGCGACCGGGGACGGCGACGACGAAATCGCCCTCCCCTTCGAAGCCTTCATTGGTACGAATGCGCAGGGAATGCCATGCCGTCCAGTTGTCGGGCAAGCAACGGGAAAGCGCTTCGTAGACTTTCTGTTCGGCGTGGGAATCGGTGGGACGTGGCTTTTCCCGTGGCCAGAGACCAGTATTGCTCATTCTCCCCCAAAAACGGCATACGGGCGCCACATTGAGTGCGGCACCCTCCTGATTTAACTGCAAGATATGACCTAAAAGGTCAATATAACAAGATTTATTGGATGATATTAAAGACCGTTGAGCAATCCGTCAATCAAAACCGGTTAATTTTCCACAATACTCGGCCCACCGCTCGAGGCGCCTGGCCTGGTCCTTCCTTGCCATGACTGCCGCCCAGATGCGCGCTCCTTGAATTGGTCGTGAAAGGGGTCCAAAGGGTAAAGCCGCGTCCAAGGATAGTCATCCAGCTTTTCTAAGATGCCCGCCCAGTTTTCCGAATAGTTTCGTGAATACAAACCCTCGGCCCGAAATTCTTCGGCCAGAGAAATCATCGTCTTTTCATCACACACCATCAGGAAAGACCAATGGCCATCTTGATCCGGCCGTCCCATGATGGAGATCAACCCGCAATCACACCCACAGCGAAAATCTTCTGCCAAGCCATAACGCCTCCGCTCAATGCCCCGGATACCGCCGCCACCAGTCCTCTCCCTCGCGAGTACCGGCCAGCAGGTCGCTAGCGACTGTCTCGATAACGCCCCGCAACTCCAGTTGCTCAAGCCACGGGGCCGGGATCGCCTCCTTCCCCAGCAGGGATCCAAGAATATTCCCGGTAATTGCCCCGGTGCTGTCGCTGTCGCCGCCGTGGTTAACGGCCAGGCGTACGCCCCGGGCAAAATCACCATCGGCGACCAAGGCGCAGTAAATGGCGATCGCCAACGCCTCCTCCCCGACCCACCCCTCGCCGAGCCGGGCGATAGCATCCTGTGACGGCATGACGGACGGGTCTTCTGCCAGCTGCCGTGCCGCCCGCAGTGCCAGTAGTATCTCGCCGTGGCCGGGCCAGGTGGCAAGGGCGGCCTCAGCCACATCCAGTGCTGCGTTCAGTGTTTCGCCATCGATGATTCGCGCCACCAATAACGCCAGGCAGCCGGCCGGAAGATAGCCGGAGGGATGCCCGTGGGTGAGCGCCCCCAGTTCGCAGCCGGTCCGGAAGGCGTATTCGTCCCGCTGCTCCTTGTCCAGGAAGCCGCAGATATACAGCGACTGCATGAACAGCCCGACCGGGGCCATGCGCATCACCGCCCCGCACCCCTTACTGTTATTCAAAGGCTCCTCGATTCTGCCCCGCCGGCCCTGCTTCAACGCCGACAGGCAGGTGCTCCCTGGCGCCCTTCGCTGATACAGCCCCTGGACTGTCATCAGCCAGCCATCGCAGGAGACTTCTTCGCCGTTCAGTTCATCCTGTGTAACAAGCCAGCGCCGATAGGCGTAATAACCGCAGGAGGCAAACGATGGGCCGATTCCCTTGTGGCGGGCGCGCGTGCCGGCACGCAACAACCCTTCCGCGGTGAACAGGATCATCTGCGTATCGTCCGTGATTTCGAACAGGCCCTGCGCGTTGGGAACCGGGTCAACTATCCCTTCCGGACCGAACTGTGAGCGAATCTCATCGACCGACTTGAACTCGACCGGCCAACCCAGGGCGTCCCCCACCGCGCCGCCGAGCAGGCAGCCGTCATAGTGGGAGGCCGTGCGCCGCCATGGGCGCCGCCGACAGTTCAGCACGTGCATTTTCTGGGCGGCCGTTTCGATGGTGCCGGGCCGGGCGGCGCGAACCTGACGGATCGCTTCCTCCGGCTCGACGCCGAACTCGACGAGCAGACGGGCCGCTACCGTACCGGTGCGGCCCAGTCCGCCACGGCAGTGCAAAAGCACCCGCTGGCCGCCGGCAAGCAACGCCTTGATGCGCAGGCCGTCGTGCTCCCATCTGCCTTCGAACTCTTTGCCTGGCACATCTAGGTCGCGGATCGGCAGGAAATACCATATAAACGGCTCACCACGCATTATGTCGGGGAACTCGGGGATGCCGGACGCGGCGAACTCGTGCTCCTCCATGAGGGTGACAACAGCTGCCGGCGCCCAGTCACGGATCACGGCCAGATCGCGTTCCAGATCGCGCCGCCACGGCGGGCCGTAGACGCTGTCGCCCCGCTTGCCGGGACACAGCGTCATGCCGATGACCCCGCTGAGCCCCGGAACAGTCAGTTCATCGATTTTCAGCGGGTGCGTCTGGCTGGTACGCACATTTTTCGGCACGTCGCTCTCCCTGGTCATTTAAACATCGGCAAAAAAACATCGCCCTTGTCAGCCGCTGCATGCAACAGCGCGGCGATATCCTTCAGCCCAGCCTCCTCGTCCTTGGGATTGTCACGAAGGTAATCGTAGAGGTCGCCAGCCAGCGACTGGAAACACGGCTTGCCAAGTGCCGCCACGTAGATGGCGGTGCGCCGGCGGACCGGAAATGTATGCTGAACAGGGAAATCCCCGAAGCCGACTGCAGAGGCATCGAACCCGATAAACTCGTTCATGTGCTTGAGAATCTCCAGCGCTTCAGGATAGCCCTGTTCGCAAGAGCGATCGAGCATCTCGAGAGCCTGGACCGGGTCCTTTGCCACCCCTCTTCCGGCCATCAGCATCCCCCCGTACTGGAACTGTCCCTCAGCATCGCCGAGTTCGGCCGCCCGGCGGAAACAGTTGCAGGCACGCTCTTCATCCTGCACCACCTCCTGGCCTTCCTTGTGGAGAGTGCCAAGGCGGAGAAGGGCGTCCGTCATCCCCTGGTCGGCCGCCTTTTCCAGCCACATCAGGCCCAGGCGGACGTTTTTCTTGACCCCGCGCCCCTTCAGATAGAAGGTCCCCAAGGTGAACTGGGCCGGCGCATACCCCTCTGCCGCCGCAGTGCGGTAGCAGCGCGCCGCGGCCCGAGAGTTTTTGGGCAGGACTATCCCCTTGGAGTAGCAGTAGGCCAGGAAGGCGAGCGCCCGCACGTGACCCTGCTGCGCGGCGCGAACGCACAGGTCGACGGCCCTGCGGGGATCTTCAGGCACGCCGTCGGCCTGGAAGTAGCGGATGGCCGCCCAATACTGGCAGTCCGGTTCACCCTGGCCGGCACGCGCCAACAGTTCCGGCACTGGCAGCGGGTTTTCGATAATCTTGCGCGGATGTCCCTGCATGAGGCGCCTCCCTTTCAGAGAAAACGGGCTCCCGGCCTGCAGACCGGGAGCCCTCCCCCCTCCTCGCAAGCTGCTGCTTATCCGTGGTTTCGGCGCCGCTGCGCCCAGCCCGCCATCGACCCCTCATCGCCACGGGAGCGCTTCTCGCGGCGGAACAAGGCCAGGTGGATGACGCACCCCTCGACCACCAAGGCCGAGCCGACCACCTCCTGCCCTTCGAGACGCACGTCCTCGCCGGCGCCGCGCGAACGGTGCGTCGAGGCCACGCACTTCCCGGCCGCGTCGAGGAATGCCTGCGCCACGTCAATGCCGGCGCTGGGCGTCTCGCTGCGCTTGTCGTTCGCCAGGGCGTCCATGGCGTAGCTCTTGACCAGTTTCGGGAAGAGCCGGGCAAAGGCCGCCGGCGACGAGAGCAGATCGACGCCCGCCACCCGGCCGTCTAGGGCCACCAACAGTCCCTGCTGCCCGTCGACTAGGCGGAAGGCCGCCTGGAAGTCGTCCAGGTCCTTCTCTCGGGCCGCGAACACGTCGCGCATGGCGCTGGTCGGCGATGGTGCCGACAGTTTTCGCGAGTACATGGCGATGTCGTCCCAGACCTCCCCCTGGTCCGAGGCGTATCCGGCCCCGGCACGCAGGCTGCCGGACACGGCCGCCGCCTTCTTGGCGCGCACCTCCCGCGCCATCACCACGCCGGAGTCGCTGAACTCGCGGCTGGCGTAGCTCCAGCGGCCCTGCTCGGTGCAGCTCACCGGGATGATGGTCTTCGAGTGCGGCTTGAGCAGGATGGAGGTGTTGAGCATGCGGTTCTGCTTGGCGCCGCGCAGCTCCTCGCCGTCGAGCAGAAGGACATGCACGTCGCCTTCGTTGAGCACGGCCAACTCGGGCACCGAGCCCCCCTCGCTCACCTCGGTGACTCTGAGGAACCCCTGCTCGAGCGCCTCGCCCAGCGTGACATAAGTCACTCCGCCAGACTGGTCCGCGAACAGCGGCCACATCGTCACCCCCTTGAACGACTGCACCTCCCCCAACCTGATGCCGCCGATAAACTCCTGCACATTCCCCGTCATGACATGACTCCTTTCACCCCTTCTCGAGGAAACCCCAACACGTCATTCACTTCATTGCGATGGCCATTGAATGTGTACGCTCACCTCCTCAGTGAAGATTCCGGGGCTCGTTGTGCGCCTGGGCAAAACCGGCGTGCGGATTGTCCTGGCAACTCTTCAGCGCTCCCTCGAGGGTATCGATCGTTCTTTTAAGGATCCGCTCGACCGTTGACCTGGCCACGGGAACCGCACGGTCGTTCCCCACCAGGATGCCGACACGGTGAGCGACCAACTCGTCGTGCTCGAACACGTGCAGGACCTCGACCTTGCAGGCGATGAGATCACCCTCCTCGAGCAGGTCCTCGACAATGTCCGGCGACATATTGATGAGTTCAGCCACTTCGTCTTTCACGGTGTCCCCTGGCAAAGCCTACGCCTTGGCCACAAACTAACTCACGGCAACGACAGATTACGTCATTCCCTAACCACGACCCTCAACTCCTGGGCATACGATACAGGACAGTTGCGACAGATCGTGTCGCGTGAGCGAGACAGCGTGATGAGGTTTTGGCGATGTCTCTGGCGCTGCCGTCAGTTCAGACGGGGAGAATGCACTCCGGGGCGTCGTTGGCAGGATTGTTCACCAGGGGGGAAACGGGAAAGGCCTCGATGCGGTCCGCCGGGCACGCCGCGCACAACGGCCTCAGCGCTTCCGCGTCATGTACATGCCGGTTCAGCCACTGGTCGAACGACTCGGGGGCAAGGATCACCGGCATGCGCTCGTGGATCGGCGCCACCTTTTCGTTGGCGGCGGTGGTGAGGATGGCGCAGGTTGCCAGCAACGTTCCGTTTGGGTCGCGCCACTCGTCCCAAATCCCGGCAAGCGGCATCGGCGACCCGTCGGCCATGCGGACGTAGTACGGCACCTTCTTCCCTTCGACACGCGCCCACTCGTAGAAGCCTGAGGCCGGGAGAATGCAGCGACGCTGCCGGAACGACTGACGGAAGGATGGTTTGTCGTTGACGCTCTCGCTGCGGGCATTGATCAAGCCGCCGTCACTGTCCTTGGACCACGACGGGATCAGCCCCCAGCGCACCATGACAAGTCCTCGCTGGCCCCCGGGGGTCTCACGGATCACCGGAGCGGGCTGGGTCGGGGCCACGTTGTACCGCGGTGAGAGGTTGGGAACCTCGGGCAACCCGAATACCTTGGCAACGAGGTCGGGAGAGAGTTCGATCACAAAACGGCCGCACATTCCATCATCTTAACGCCATTTGCGCTGCCGGCAACAAGTAGAGGACGAGGACTAAACCCCTTTCTCCCTCCTGCAAAAGCGGCGGAGCAAGTCACGCAGGGTCTTTGCAAGGTCTTCCAAAGCGGGATGTGCCCTTTGTACGGCCCTGCCTTGCTCGCTCAGACAACGCATTTCATAGGACTCTACCTCTTCGCGCAGATATCTCACCATGCTGTTCCGACCCTCACTCAGACAGATGCGGCGCAAACTCGCGCGGGTGGCGATGCGGTCGACGGAAGAGCGCGCACACTGCCAGCGCTCGGCCAGTTCCCGGGGCGAAATGAAAGGCGAAGGATGCAGCAGCCGAACGCTTTTCTGCTGACGAGCCATCGATTGCTTCCCTCCCCGGGAACTGGCCGACTTGGACATCATGACAAGCGCTCATCGATCCCGGAACTGATCCGGTCCGCGGCCAGCACGGCATTGGCCAAAGGGGTTTTCGGCAAGCCCGGATCCCGCTTCCCCGGACGCCAGGTCATCAGGTACCGCAAAGCGATCGCACCCTCCGGCCAGACGGCGTCGAGTCGGCGCAGATGGGGTGCCAGAACCTCCAACGTCAGCTTGTCGTGATCCATCGTTGCGCCCAGGGTCGTCAGCCGCATTCGCGGCGACATCGTCAGGATCTTCCCGATGTCGTGGAACAACACCGCAACGACCCCGAGATCCTTCTGCTCCGCCGAAAACTCCTGGTAGCGCTCGACCATCTGCACACACTCGATGCTGTGCTTCAACAACCCACCTGGATAGTTGTGGTGGTAACCCAGGCTGGCAGGACAGGCCACGAAGGGAAACGCGATGGTGTCATTCGAGAGAACATCGAGCACGTATCCTTTCAAGGCCGGCGTCTGGATGCGTTCGACAACCGTCTCCAGAAAGGTCAATAGCCACGGAAGCGGGCACATGCCCTGGGGGATCAGACGAACCACATCCTCTGCCAGCCTCTCCGTCTCCTGAACGCAGTCAAGATCGGCGACCACGCCGTCACGGCGGAACCGCATCTGGCCGCGCACATGCACGCAGGACAGCTCCCCGGGTAGCGAAAGCCCTTCGGCGGGCTGCCATATGTAGGCAGGCAGCCGGCCGCTCATGTCCTCGAGGAGCAGTTCCACGTATGGGTTGCCGTCCCGGGTGTGCCGCCACTGCGGCTGACGCACACGGAACGCCCCCTCGAACTGGGGAGCCTGTTTCGCCGCCAAAATGTGCAGGTTATTCTTCATGTTCACAGTCTCCTTCATCTTCTTGATTTCCTTCCAAGCGGGACTCCAAGAGACTCTCAAAAGCCGAGCCATCCTTACGGGTGAGGTTCGGAACAAACCGAGAGTAAACTGTAAAGAGCATACGGGTAGTTGTGTGCCCCATCTGGCGCGCAATCCATTCAGGATTTTCTCCAGCAGCAAGCCACAAGGTTGCCGCGGTGTGCCGTGTCTGATAGGGGCGTCGACGCTTGAGGTTGAGATATCTCAGCAAGGGATACCAAATGCGGCGGCTCACATCGCGATACATCAGCGGCTTCCCCAAACGATTGCAGAAAACGAAGTCACTCAATTTGCCAGTCGACTCATACTGAGATTTCATCGCATTGAGGACCTGTTTCGACATCCAGACATCGCGCACTGATTCAGGTGTCTTGGTGCTCTCAATCCGCCGATTTACGACTGTTTCCCTAACGAGGATCAACCGCCGGGAAAAATCCACATACTTCCACTGGAGACCGTCAATCTCGGCTGTTCTCAGGCCGGTGAAGAACCTAACCGTGTAATAGTTCCGAAAATCTGAGCGAACTTTCTCGATAATCGCCTTGACCTCTGGCAGAGAGAACGGATCAACATCTGTTGACTTTACCCTCAACGGTTTAAGCCCCAGGCATGGGTTGACGAAATTGAAGCGCTCCGCAGCATCGGCCAACATCAATCGCAACGGCGTCATGATGTGATTGACACGATCATTGGTGATCGTCCTGCCGGCAGGCCCGGACGTGACAAGCCCTGCCCGAAATTTCAGAAGCTCGGCCCGGCTGATCTCGTCGACCCTGTAATGGCCTAAGACAGGAAGAATTCGCTTATCAAGGGTCTGCTTGGTGCTTTCCTGATAAGACTGCTTCCAACGGATCTCGTTTTCGACCCACCATTCGGCTGCAAACTGCGACAGCAAAGGCAAAGTCGTGGAACTGGCGGCAACGGTGATATTGCGACGAGCAATCGCATGCTGATCGTCAACAAATTGCTTCGCCCGCGGGGAACCCGGGAAAAAATCCTCATACACGAAGATTCCATGCTTGATACACGTATCGATCCGCTCGAGAAGTGGTTGAACTTTCCGGCGGTTTGCTGGCGTATCAGGCAGTAACGTCTGCTCCCTGCAGCGGACGCCACAATAGCGGAAATCAACGAACAGCATGCCGTTTCGGCTTCTTACGCTAGCCATGACATACCCTCCCTTTCGTCATCGGGATCAACGGTCCTCTCGACATCGAGATTTTCACCATGTCCTGCTCAATGGCTTCCCAGATGTAAAAAACGCGCCGACGCCCGAAGAACCTGATGTAATGCACTCCCTCGATGAAAACCGAGTCTTTAAGGCAACTGCGGATGTATCGGGAATCATAGTGGAGCTTCTTGGCCAACTCTTCCGTCGTCAGATAAGTCTTTCTCTCCATGGCAGCCTTCCTTTCCATATCTCCCCATGTGCAAAAACAGATTACAATTACATTATGTTCATGTCAAGAACATTTTTATGTTTTTTTACGGATTCGTTTGTGTGGAGAAATTTTCTTTCGGCAGGTTGTCGATTCTCTGCTATGATCTGGAGGCCAACAGGAGGGCAGAATGATTCGGTTTCATTTGAAGAAAGTCATTGCGGATTGGGAATTCGCGCATGGGAAGAGGCTGACCTTCGACGAGCTTTCCAAGGCTACGGGAGTCCATCGAATAACCCTATCAAGGATCGCCTCTCAAAAGGGCTACAACACGACGACCGACAATATCGCAGCGCTTTGTGATTTTTTTGGCTGTCCTGTGGAGGCGTTGATGGAGAATGTCTGTGACGAGTGATCCCGTCTTGTCAGTCTGAACAGGTCGGAAATGTCCGTGTCTCACAAATTCAGGATAGTGCAGTAAAATCCTCCCAGATAATTTCTTTCTGAAAAAGTTGGGCACGAGATGGGCACCGGATGGGCACTTGGCCCAAAACGCCCACCAGAAAACCGCTTCATACCAGGTTGACAGTAGATAATTGCGTTGCAACAACTTATCGGAAAAGCAACCGACACCCAGAGATAACTAACTGATAAGAGGAGGTTTCATGGGAAGCAAGGGACGCGAGATCGTCGGGTTGGACGTCGATGAACTGCTGGTGCTGCTGCGCAAGGCGTTCGCCGACGAGTGGCTGGCCTACTAC
>DIKR01000008.1:7928-13110 GCA_002424625.1 Desulfuromonadaceae bacterium UBA5613 | reverse complement strand
AAGTGCAAGGTTGTTAAACGTAAAGGGATCGTGCGGATCATTTGCGAGAATCCCAAGCACAAGCAGAAACAGGGCTAATAGGAGGAACATACATTGGCACGTATCGCTGGTATTGACATACCCAGAAACAAGCGGATAGAGGTTGCGCTTACCTATATTTATGGTATCGGCCGGACAACTTCCCAGAAGATCCTTGGCAAAGCCGGGATTAACTTGAATGCCCGTACTGACAGTTTGACTGAGGCAGAAGTCGGTCAAATCCGTGATGTTATCGACCGTGAGTTCAAAGTTGAAGGCGATTTACGTCGTGATGTCACAGCAAGCATCAAGCGTCTCATGGATCTCGGGTGTTATCGTGGTCTTCGTCATCGTCGTGGCTTGCCGGTTCGTGGACAGAAAACCAAGACCAATGCGCGTACTCGTAAAGGCCCGCGTAAAACAGTCGCCGGCAAGAAGAAATAATCGGAGGAAAGATGGCTAAGGCTTCCAGTAAGAAGGTCGTCAGAAAGACCAAAGAAAAAAAGAATGTAGCTAACGGAGTAGTTCATATTCAAGCGACATTCAATAACACGATTGTTACCATCAGTGACGTATCGGGTAATGTTCTTTCCTGGTCAAGTTGCGGGACAAAAGGATTCAAAGGGTCTCGTAAAAGCACTCCTTTTGCAGCGCAAATGGCGGCAGAGGATGCAGCCAAGAAAGCTCAGGAGCATGGACTTCGCAGTGTTGAAGTTTATGTCAAGGGACCAGGGTCCGGGCGTGAGTCTGCTTTACGAGCTCTTCAGGCAACCGGCTTGAACGTTACAATGATTAAGGACGTTACACCCATCCCCCACAATGGTTGTCGTCCTCCCAAGCGTAGAAGAGTTTAGGACTTAAGGAGGAAACCTTGGCTAGATATACTGGACCGGTCTGCCGTTTGTGCAGAAGGGAAGGCATGAAACTGTTCCTTAAAGGGGACAGATGTTATACAGAGAAATGCGCACTAGAGCGTCGCAGTTATGCTCCAGGACAACATGGTCAGGGTCGGACCAAGGTCTCTGACTATGGTACGCAATTACGCGAAAAACAGCGTGTTCGTCGTACCTACGGTGTCCTCGAAGGGCAGTTCCGCTCTTATTTTGCAAAAGCGGATCGGATGAAGGGCGTAACTGGTGAAACGCTGTTGATGCTTCTTGAAAGTCGTCTGGACAGTACGGTTTACCGCATGGGCTTTGCAACCTCAAGGACAGAGGCTCGCATGCTTGTTCGCCAGGGACATTTCCTTGTCAATAATCGTCGAGTCAATATCCCATCATATCAACTTCGCGTTGGTGATGAAGTTTCACTTCGTGAAAAGAGCCAGCAGGTCGTACGGGTCAATGAAGCTCTGGACGGTGTCATGCGCAGAGGTCTGCCTTCGTGGGTAGAACTTGATCGTAAAGCATTTAAAGGGATTGTAAAGACTCAACCGGTTCGTGAAGAAATGACGACTCCGACCTTCCAGGAACATCTGATTGTCGAGCTTTACTCGAAGTAAAACTTCAGATTTTAGCCGTGATTAGCAGATTGGAGGAGTTGAATGCACAATAACTGGCGCGATCTGATTATGCCGAAGCGTCTTCAGGTTGAAACAGATACTTTGACTGATACCTACGGCAAGTTTACAGCTGAACCGTTTGAGCGTGGTTTCGGAACAACTTTAGGCAATTCATTGCGGCGTGTGCTTTTATCATCGTTGCAGGGTGCTGCCATAATGTCTGTTCGGGTAAAGGGAGTTCTTCATGAATTCTCGACAATTTCCGGCGTGACAGAAGATGTAACAGAAATTATTCTTAACCTCAAAGGTGTTCGTCTCAAGCTTCATGGCAACGATTGCCGTTCGATACGTATCGTAAAAAAGGGTGCAGGGGCGATCACTGCTGGTGATATAATCAGTGATGCAAATATTGTGGTTCTTAACCCCGAGCACCATATTGCAACATGTTCCAAAGAAGCCGATGTTGAAATGGATATGGTTGTAGGTCTCGGCAAGGGATATGTGCCTGCTGACCGTAACCGCGATGAGCGGGCACCAGTTAGCACTATTCCTATCGATGCCATCTTCTCACCAATCAAGAAGATTGATTATTCAGTAACAAATGCGCGCGTCGGTCAAATTACCGACTATGACAAATTAATTCTTGAAGTTACTACAGACGGTAGTGTCCGTCCTGACGATGCAGTCGCTTATGCAGCGAAAATTCTTAAAGAGCAACTGCAGATCTTTATCAATTTCGATGAAGATTCCGAGCCTGCGATGATGGTAAGCGGTGATGAGAGTCGCCGCATAAACGAAAACCTTTATCGTAGTGTTGATGAACTTGAACTCTCAGTTCGCAGTGCCAACTGTCTTAAAAATGCCGATATTCACATGATTGGCGAGTTGGTGCAAAGAAGTGAAGCTGAGATGCTCAAGACCCAGAATTTTGGTCGTAAGTCATTGAATGAAATCAAGGACATTCTGGCTGATATGGGATTGACTTTAGGGATGAAGGTCGATAATTTTCCTGATCCCGAATACATGAAAATGATCCAGAAGGGAAGCGAAGAGGCTTAACCCTGCTGCGCTTGTACATTAGAAAGGATCTCTACTTCCATGCGCCATAATAAATCCGGTAAGCGGCTTGGCCGCAATACTCCTCACCGTAATGCAATGCTGCGTAACATGGTTACGTCGTTGTTAGATCATGAAAAAATTACTACTACTGACGCACGTGCCAAAGAGTTGCGTAAAGTTGTTGATCGGATGATTACCTTGGGAAAACGTGCTGATCTTCATGCCCGTCGTCAGGTTCTCAGCGTGATTCGTGACCAAAAGGTTGTCGCAAAACTTTTTGATCAGATCGGCCCGCGTTACAAGGATCGTCCTGGCGGCTACACGCGCATTATCAAAGTCGGTTCACGCCTTGGAGATAATGCTCCTCAGTCGATTATAGCTTTGGTCGAGGAGGAAGTTTCTTCCTCCATACCTGCTGCTACAGTTGCCGCCGTTTAGCTTGTACTGCGAATGAATTGTGAGGCCATGGTCAAGATTTTTTCTTGCCATGGCCTTTTTATTATCCAACCTCATCGATGAGATTGTTATGGCTCCTCCCTTTGATCAATCCTCCCCGTCTCAACTCGAAACCATTCTATTAGAGCAAATCTCTGCAGAGGGTCCCATTCCTTTTTCGAAGTTTATGGAGACCTGTCTTTATCACCCTGCGTACGGTTATTACATGGCCAACCGTCAACGTATCGGTCGCGACGGTGATTTCTTCACTTCAAGCAGTGTTCATGCGCTCTTCGGGCAACTTATTGCCAAGCAAATCCACCAAATGTGGGAGATTCTTGAGCGACCCGCTAATTTTGTTATTGCCGAGCAAGGGGCCGGAACCGGTCATCTCGCATTAGATCTTCTCAACGCTTTTGAAACTGATTTCCCTGATTTTTATGATTCAATGCAATATTGCCTTATTGAGATCAGTGTCGATAATCGTTGCCGCCAGACGCAATTATTATTGAAGCACCAGGGTTGTGTACGTTGGTGCCAGAGAAATGAACTTGCCGGGATGGTCGGTTGCTATCTTTCCAATGAGTTAGTTGACGCTTTCCCTGTGCATCTCGTAGAAAAGCACAATGGCCAGTTGCAGGAAGTTTTTGTGACCGCTACGGATGGGTCGTTTCAAGAGGTTTTAAAGGAACCATCGTCTGCAGAACTCGCTCAATACCTAAACTGGGTCGGCGTTGAACTTGTCGACGGTAATCGAGCTGAAATCAATCTGTCCGCACCTTTATGGATCCGCGATGTGGCCAATTTGCTGCAGCGTGGATTTGTTCTGACGATCGATTATGGCTATCTAGCGCACGAACTCTTTGCCCCCTGGCGAACTGGCGGGACGCTGATGTGTTATTTTCAGCACACGAGCAGTGAAAATCCCTATCTCCGCATCGGCGAGCAGGACATTACCGCGCATGTCGATTTTTCTGCACTGATAAAGGCTGGCGAAGAAAGGGGTCTTCATCAACTCTTTTACGGCGACCAATGTAAGTTTTTGTTAGGTCTAGGTTTTGTTGATGCTTTACTGAAAGCACAGGTGGAAGAACAAGACCCCCATCGTGCCCAAGCACTGCGCCTGACATTGAAGAATCTCATCCTTCCGGATGGGGGGATGGGGGAGATTTTTAAAGTATTGATTCAGGGGAAGGGTGTTGGGCATCAGGACCTACTTTGCGCCAGGTCGTTACGTGAGCTTGCTGGCCCCGCGGGGGCTTTCATGTAATCGAAAAATCGCCGGAAAAGCAGTGCTTTTTATGCAGAAACAAGTTATTGTCAAAAAATAAAATATAATTTTATTATGAAATCATTTAGGATTTTCATCTGCAGGAGGATGTCTTGAATTTTTTTAACCGAAAAATACCTCGGTCTCAGATGACCACTGGTATTTTTCAGCGTGAAGATGGCATCTCTCTGATCCATCTGGAGAAGAGGAATGAACATCCTCCCCGGCTGGTGGTGTGTGAATTTTTGGAAGGACATCATTCTGAAGAATTAGCCGCCGGACTGGTGGCGCGCGTCAAACAACATGGATTGACCAAGGCGTCGGCAGTTGCCGTTCTGGAGTTGGGTCGCTACAATCTTTACCAGTTGGAGTCCCCTGGAGTCCCGGACGCCGAGGTCAGGGATGCGGTGCGTTGGAGTCTCAAGGATCTTCTCGACTTCCCCCTTGAAGAGGCGGTCATTGATTTATTCCCCGTACCCCATGAAGATTTGCGCAGCCGCAGTCACTTGGTGCAGGTGGTGGTGGCTCGCCTTTCGGAAGTCCAGCGGCAGGTAGAGCTGCTGCGCAAAGCTAAACTGAAAATCTCCGCCATCGACATCACTGAACTGGCGATCCGCAACATTGTCACCCTCCTTCCCGAAAACAGCGGCGGCCTTGTTTTTATCTATTTTGGCGCGCAACACGGTCTGATCAGTATCTTCCGAAATTCACAGCTTTACTTGACCCGTACCATCAACCTGAGTTGCTTCGATCTGAGCCGTTTCTCCCACGTAGCCGGTGACGTGACGGGTGATCCGGGCGGCGACTCAGCGGAGCTCTTAAGGTTGCTTGACTCTGTGGTCCTGGAAGTCCAGCGTTCCCTTGATTTTTTTGAAAGTAACTTTTTTCAGGCTCCGATC
>DIKR01000008.1:0-7866 GCA_002424625.1 Desulfuromonadaceae bacterium UBA5613 | reverse complement strand
CGTTCCCTCGATCTCGCCTCCGTATTGGAATGTCAAGGGCTTTCAGTGAAAGAGCAAGCCCGTGCTCTGCCGGCAATCGGCGGAGCGTTACGTAGGGAGTAGTCCTATGTTGCAGCAGATCAATCTATATCAGGACATCTTGCTTAAGGAAGAGCAGTCATCAGCGCTGCGACCTTTAGTTGTGGCTTTTTTAGGAGGGATGGCGCTCCTTCTGGTGATTTCTGGATGGTTCTTTTGGCAGAGTGTCTCCTTGCAACAGCAGTTGACAACGTTACAAAGTGAACAGGCCGGACTAGTGACGCACTTGGCCGAGCTAGCGATTCTGTACCCACCGAAAGTGAAGAGTCAATTGCTGGAGCAGGAGGTGGCCAATCTCATGCTCGCACGCGATGCACGGGGGCCCTTGATGGAATTGCTGAAGAGCGAAAGCCAGAAGAATACCAGCGGATTTTCGCCGATCATGGAGAGCTTGGCTCGGCAAAATCCGCCAGGGGTGTGGTTGCGACGGGTGGTGATTGCCGCTGGCGGACACAACCTTTTGCTGGAGGGAAGTACACAGAATCCACAGTTGGCTCCGCGCTACCTACAGCAGTTGGGGAAGGAGCCGATCTTGTCAGGAATAGAATTTGAGGCTTTGCAGATGGAGCGTTCGCTGGAGGATTCCGGCACGATTGATTTCATTATGCAGACGACGGTGGAGGAAAAAAAATGAGCCAGGCAATTGCATGGTTGACACCGTTGTTAGAGAAGATCGGTCAGCGGTCGCGGCGCGAACAACTCTTGCTTCTGGCGGCACTTCTGGTTGTTATCATCGCTCCTTGGTACAGTTTCGTGGCTAAGCCCTTGCTAGTGAAAACGCACACTCTCCGGCAGCAGATCGCCAGTACTGAGGAGAAAAATGTCCAGCTCCAGCTTCAGAAGAGCGAAGTGATGGTCCGCCACCAGGCAGACCCGGATCTTGAGAACCGTCGCCGCCTGGAACAGCTGCAAGCGGAGATTCAACAATCCGATTTTCGTCTGCAGCAGATGACCCTGGGTTTGATCCCGCCCAAGGAAATGGCGCAGGTATTGGAAAAGGTACTGCAACGGGAGGGCCGGTTGCAGCTGATTAAACTGGAAAATCTTCCCGCGGTGGCGCTGGTGCCGGTGAGCGGGCAAGGAGGGGGCACGGATGAATCTCCTGGAGTTGTTCTTCTTCGCGCCTATCAGCATGGATTGCGACTCGAATTCGAGGGGAGCTATCTGGAGGCGGTCGCTTACCTGCAACAGTTGGAAGCTTTGCCTTATCGGTTCATCTGGGATGAGCTTGAAGTTGAAGTTCTGACCCACCCTACGGCGCGAATTGTGATAAACGTCCATACGTTAAGTCTACAGAAAGGGTGGATCGGTGTTTAATGATAAAGGGATAAAGCCAGTGTTGACCCGGCCCCAGTTGTGGGGCTTGCTCCTTTTTCTGGCCGTTCTGGTAAGCGTCACCGACGTTGCGGCTCTCAATGACCCGACCCGGCCACCGGCCCGCAGGTCATCGACGCAATCGTCGGGGATAGTGACAGCACCGACAGCGAGGTTGGAGCTGACCTCGATTCTGATCGCGCCCGAGCGCCGGGTGGCGGTCATTAATGGTCGATCCCTGCAGATTAATGAACGAATTGGTGACTATAAAGTCGTGGATATTCAATTTGATGTGGTACTGGTCAAAAATGATAACCGTTTACTCCCTTTGACGTTAAAAACCGGGGTAGTAAAAAAACCAGTTATTCTGCCAGACAGGGGCCAATAATCAGATGAAAAAAATAATGAATTCAAAGTTATCTCGAATTATATGTTTGCTCAATCTGTGTCTGCTTTGTGCTTGCGCCGCGGGACGGCCGCCCCTCCCGGCGGAAGCGATTTCAGAAGCGTTTGCACTACCGGCACGTGCAGAAGCAACACCGGTGGTCGTGCCGGACGAGGTTGGCACGGCACTCTTGCCGGAGCTGACGTTAGAGTCGGCCATCGCGCTGCCATCCGCCGAACCCCGTTTCGATATCGCGACCAACAATACGCCGGCTCGGGAATTTTTCATGGGATTGGTGGCCGGAACTCCCTACAACATGGCGGTGCATCCCCAAGTTAGCGGTGAAATTTCCCTTTCCTTGAAAAAGGTCACTGTTCCCGAGGTGATGCGGCTAGTTGGTGAGTTGTATGGGTATGAATTTCTGCAGACCGAAACGGGCTATCAGGTCTACCCTTTTGGTTTACAGACCCGGATTTTCCAGGTCGATTATCTTAATTTGAGTCGGAAGGGCTTGTCCCAGACACGGGTCAGTTCCGGACAGGTCACCCAATCCTCAGAGAGAGACAATAATAATAACAATAACAATAATAATAATAAACAGCCGGCCACAGTTCTCGGCAGCCAGATTGACACGACCTCCAATGCCGACTTCTGGCAGGAGTTGGAAAAAGCATTATATAGCCTCATCGGTTCCGATGATGGTCGTAAGGTGGTGGTCCAGCCTCAGGCCGGTGTGGTCATAGTGCGAGCCATGCCGACCGAATTGCGTGAACTCGCCGGGTACTTGGCGAGCATTCAGGGGAATCTGCAGCGCCAAGTCATTCTCGAAGCCAAAATCATTGAGGTCGAACTCAACGACGGCTTTCAATCCGGCATCAACTGGGTGGCGCTGGGGAGTTCGGGTAAGAACAATTCGATTTTGTTCGGACAGACTGCTGGCGGGATGAACTTAACTCAAAGTAGTTTCAATTTAACTGGGCAGAACGGCAACTTCGGGATGCAGGCTAATTCCCCCAATCCAAACTTCGATGTCGCAAGTCTCGGCGGGGTCTTTTCCGCCGCCCTGAAAATGAACGACTTTGCGGCATTTATCGAGTTATTGGAGACCCAGGGAAATGTCGAGGTCTTATCCAGCCCGCGTATCTCCACCCTGAATAATCAAAAAGCGGTGATCAAGGTCGGCACCGATGAGTTCTTTGTGACCGGTGTCTCCAGCACTACCGTCACTGGCACCACGACCACGACGACTCCAGAGGTGACCCTCACCCCCTTCTTCTCCGGGATTGCTCTCGATGTGACCCCGCAGATTGATGAGTCGGGCCGCGTCACCCTGCATATCCATCCGACCGTCAGCGAAGTGATCGATCAGACCAAGCTGATCAAGATCGCCAACCAGGATCAAAGCTTGCCGTTGGCACTGAGCAGCGTCCGTGAATCGGATAGTGTTGTCAGTGCCCAGAGTGGTCAGATTGTGGTGATTGGCGGTCTCATGCAGAACTCTACGACCAAGAATAATGCCTCCGTGCCGCTTCTCGGGCGGATTCCCTTGGTCGGCGCTCTCTTTCGGCATACCAAAGAGACTTCGCGCAAAAGCGAGCTTGTGATTCTGCTGCGGCCGGTTGTCGTGCAGGGGCAGGAGACCTGGAATGAGGCTCTCTTAGAATCAAGGCAGCGCATTGAACGTCTGCAATCCAATATTCCAACGAGCAATTTATTCCCCTCAGCCAAAAAGCAATAAGAGCAGCGAGCCCTTAGGTTGTCGACCATCTGCCCTACAGGAGCAGGGAAACACCATGTACAAAGAGCACTTCAAACTGCGTGAACCACCTTTTTCACTGACGCCTGATACCAGCTACTATTTTAACCATTCAGGCCATCAAGAGGCGCTGAATGTGTTGTTAGTCGCCCTGCGGACTGGTGAAGGATTTATCAAGATCACCGGTGAGGTTGGCACCGGTAAGACCCTCCTTTGTCGCAAATTTCTCAATGCGCTCGAAGAAAACTTCGCCTCGGCCTATCTGCCCAATCCTCTTTTGGCGCCCCAGGAACTTTTGCAGGAAGTGGCTCGCGAACTCGGTCTGGAAGCGCCTGACGCTGCCAGCAGCCCACAGTTATTGCAATTATTGACAACGCATTTGCTCCAGTTCAGCGCGCGCGGCCAGCGGGTGGTGATCTGTATTGATGAAGCGCAGGCGATGCCGGAAGAGAGTCTGGAAGCGCTGCGTCTCCTCAGCAATCTGGAGACGGAAAAGAGTAAGTTGTTGCAGATTATCCTCTTTGGTCAGCCTGAGCTCAATGAAAGGCTGGCGCAACGCTCGCTGCGGCAATTGCTCCAGAGGATTACATTTTCTTATCATCTGCAACCGCTCGAGCGGGAAGAATTTGATGCCTATGTCAATCACCGCCTGCTGATTGCCGGGCACCAGGGCGGCAACCTCTTTCGGCCGCAGGCGTTAAAAACGATCTATCGGGCCAGCCATGGGATTCCCCGTCTCGTCAATATTCTTTGCCACAAGGCGCTCATGGTCGCCTACGGCCAGGGAGGGCGGGTGGTCGATAAAGGTCAGGTTCTAGCTGCGGTGCGGGATACTGCTGGTGCGGATCTTGTTGCCAATCGTTGGGGGGGGCGTTGGTCTTATTGGCTCCTTGGCCTACTGGGAGTGACCCAGGTCGCCCTACTTCTTTTCTATCTGCTTCGGGATTCCTCATGAGCCTGATTAATCAAATGCTCAAGGATTTGGAAAAGCGCCGGTCGCATCCGGGAAGCGTCCAGCAGCAGGAAGTGCTCCTTGATGTACAAGTAGTCCCAGATCTGGAACCCTGTAGCGGGCCTCGCCCGATGACTGTCGTTTTGTCTGCATTGTTGCTGGTGCTGCTTGGTGGCCTCGGCTGGTGGGGGTATAACTTTCGGGTGTCTCCCAGGGTGGTGGTTGAGGCTCCGGTGGTGGTTGAGAGTCATGAGAATACTAAGAATCCTGAGAATAATGTCTCTCAGGTTTCCCCTGATTCCCAGAATTCTTATGATTCCCAGGTTTCTCCGGTACCCCAGGTTGTGACTCAATCGGTACCACAGCCACAGCCACAGCCAGAACTGGAAATTCCCATACCCCCGCTCGTGGTCGTGCCGCCTAATGTCGCGCCGGTCGCTGCTGTGGTAGCGGTCACCAAAGTCGATCGTTCACCGACCCCCCAGGAACAGGCCGAAGCGTCATTCCAACGGGCACTGGCTGCTTCAAAGGCCGGGGAGCGGGCGACGATAGAAACAGAGTTGCGCCTGGCTTTGCAGCAAGATCCTTCCCATCTCCGGGCTCGTGAGACTTTGGCTGTGTATTATTATCGCGCTCATCGTTTGGAGGAGGCCAAGAAGATTCTGCACGCGGGCATCACCGCGAACTCGGCGCCCCTCCCATTGCGCAAAAGTTTGGCCCGGATTCTTCTCGATCAGGGGGATCCGGAAGACGCAGCCAAGGTTTTGTTGCAGGGGGGAGCACCGCCAGTGGCGCAAGAGCCGGAATTTCATCAACTATTGGGCGCCATTTACCAGCGTGCCGGAGAATATAGCGCCGCCGCCCAGACCTATCGACAGTTGCTGACGGTACAACGCAACAACGGAATATGGTGGTTGGGGCTCGCTCTCGCCTTAGAGAGCGAGCGTTCGTTGCCCGACGCGATTAAGGCTTATCAAAGAGCGCTGGAAGACCCGGCTCTGTCACAGAAATTAGGCGATTTTGCCCGCAGTCGATTGACGGTTTTAGGGAGTTCACAGTTATGATCGCACCCAAAAAAATTCGCATCGGTGAACTGCTCGTCAAGAATCGGTTAATCAGCGAAAAACAGCTGGAAACAGCCCTGGATATACAGAAAAAAACCGGGCATAAGCTCGGTGACACTCTGGTCGAGCTCGGTTTTGTCACGTCCAATGCCATGCTCGAATGTCTGGCTGCTCAACTGAAAATCCCTTATATCGATTTGCAGCACTACAAATATCGGCCCGAGGTCGCCCGTCTGCTGCCGGAAACTTATGCCCGCCGCTTTCGGGCCTTGGTCCTGGACGACTCTCAGCTTCAGTTGCTGGTCGGAATGGCTGAACCGACAGATATTTATGCCTTTGACGAACTCACCCGGATTCTCAATCGGCCGATTCGGCAGGGCGTGGTGCGCGAGTCCGACCTGCTACGGACCATCGATAAGATCTACCGGCGTACCGACGAAATCGTCAATATCGCCGGAGAACTCGGAGCCGAGCTCTCTCAGGGTGGGGTCAACCTCGCCGACCTGCTGCCGGCGGCCGAACTCGAAGATGCCCCGGTGGTGCGACTGTTGCGCTCGTTGTTTGAGGATGCGGTACAGATCGGCGCTTCCGATATCCATATCGAGCCCGATGAAAATGTGCTGCGCATTCGCCAGCGTATCGACGGCATCTTGCATGAGCAGGTCATGTCGGAGAAACGGATCGCGGCGGCTCTGGTTTCGCGGCTCAAGTTGATGAGCGGCCTTGATATCTCTGAAAAGCGCATGCCGCAGGATGGACGCTTCAACATCAAGGTGCGTGGCAAGAGTATCGATGTCCGCCTCTCCACCATGCCTCTGCAATATGGCGAATCGGTGGTCATGCGCTTACTCGACCAATCCGGGGGATTGCTCAGTCTCAATCAGATCGGTATGCCGCCAGAGTTGCTGGTGAAGTTTCGCGCCCAGATCAGCCGCCCCCATGGTATGGTGCTGGTCACCGGGCCGACCGGAAGCGGCAAAACCACCACTCTCTACGGCGCTCTTAACGAGCTCAATCTTTCCGAGCGCAAGATCATCACCGTTGAGGATCCGGTTGAATACCGCTTGCCCCGGATCAATCAGGTGCAGATTCATAATCGTATCGGACTCAGTTTTTCCAGCGTGCTGCGAGCGGCACTGCGCCAGGATCCCGACATCATTATGGTCGGGGAGATGCGTGATCAGGAAACGACCGAAATTGGTCTGCGGGCGGCCATGACCGGTCATCTCGTCCTCTCGACCCTGCATACCAATGATGCCGTCAGCACCACTCTGCGCCTGCTCGATATGGGGGCCGAAGGTTATCTGGTCGCCAGTGCCTTGCAGGCGGTGTTGGCACAACGACTGGTGCGCCGCATCTGCTCCAGTTGCACGAAAGAACGGTTCCCGACGCCGCAGCAGGTCAGCTGGATCTTTTCTCACTTTGGCCAGGATACGGAGGGCCAACTTTTCCAGGTCGGCACCGGTTGCCCGCAATGCCACAATACCGGTTACCACGGCCGCATCGGCGTCTTTGAACTGCTGCTGATCGATTTTGCTTTGGCCGATGCCCTGCGCCGCAACGATAGCGGCGCCTTTGCAAGGGCAGCTCGCGAACAGAACGGTTTTAAGCCCCTGTCCCTTTGTGCTTTTCAATATGCCCAACAAGGGGTGACCAGCATCGATGAGGTGTTGCGTATTTCCGGGCAGGTGGATGATGTCTCCTTCCTGATGACTGAAGTTCAGGAAGAGCCGGTTGTTGTGAAGTAAGGTGGAGAAAAACGGATGCCTCGTTACCATTATCGCGCCCGTAATGCCAGTGGCCAAGCGGTCGTAGGGCACCTCGACGCCCCCTCGCTGACTGCGGCCGCCGACCAACTGCTTGGCAGTGCCTTGATTCCGGTACGGATCGATATCGCTTCCGCCGCTATCGACTGGCGTCAGGCGTTGCCGAAAGGCTGGAGTTGGCAGGAAAAGGTCAAGACCGAGGATCTCGTCCTCTTTTGTCGGCAGATGCACGCACTCACCAAGGCCGGAGTGCCGATTTTGCGGGCGTTGCGCGGGCTCAGGGAGACGACTCGCAATCCGTCCCTCTCCACGGCCTTAGGTGACGTGATTGCCGGGCTGGAGAGCGGTCGGGATTTGTCGCACGGGCTCAGCCGGTATCCGCACGTCTTTCCCCAGCTGCTCTGCAGCATGGTCGAGGTCGGGGAGAATACCGGCAGCCTCGCCGACTCCTTTTTACAGACTGCCAAATATCTGGAATTCGAGCAGGCGACCGCCAATCAGGTGAAATCGGCCCTCCGTTATCCGACCTTTGTGCTCGTGGCGATCTCGGT
>DIKR01000022.1 GCA_002424625.1 Desulfuromonadaceae bacterium UBA5613 | reverse complement strand
ATCGCCAAGATCGGCATTGAGATTACCGACTCCCCTTATGTTGTCGTCAACATGAAGATCATGACCCGGATGGGCAAAGCCGTCCTCGACGTGCTCGGTAATGGTGAATTCATCCCCTGCCTGCATTCGGTCGGTGCCCCCCTCGCAGCCGGACAGCAGGATGTCCCCTGGCCCTGCAACAAAGAAAAATACATCGTCCACTTCCCCGAAGAACGCGCCATCTGGTCCTACGGCAGCGGCTACGGCGGCAACGCCCTCCTCGGCAAAAAATGTCTGGCCCTGCGCATTGCTTCGAAACTGGCCAAGGATGAAGGGTGGCTGGCCGAGCATATGCTTATCCTCGGCATCGAATCGCCGCAAGGGGAGAAGACCTACCTCGGCGCCGCCTTCCCCAGTGCCTGCGGCAAGACCAACCTGGCGATGCTGGTGCCGCCGGAGGTCTTCAACAAGAACGGCTGGAAGATCACCACCATCGGCGATGATATCGCCTGGATCAAGCCCGGCCCCGATGGTCGTCTCTACGCCATCAACCCTGAATACGGCTTCTTTGGCGTAGCCCCCGGCACTTCGGCCAAGACCAATCCGAATGCGATGATTTCCTGCGCCAGCAACAGCATCTTTACCAATGTTGCCCTCACTCCGGATGGCGATGTCTGGTGGGAAGGGATGACGGACGAAGCTCCGGCGGAACTGACGGACTGGCAGGGGGACCCGTGGACACGCGGCTGTGGCCGCAACGCTGCGCATCCAAACTCCCGCTTCACCTCCCCGGCAAGCCAGTGCCCCACCATCGATGCCGAATGGGAAAATCCCAAGGGAGTACCGATGGCGGCCTTTGTCTTTGGCGGCCGCCGCAACAACGTCGTCCCCCTCGTCTACCAATCCTTTAACTGGAGCTTCGGCGTCTACCTCGCCGCCACCATGGGATCGGAGACAACCGCTGCCGCGGTCGGAGCCGTCGGCAATGTCCGTCGCGACCCCTTTGCCATGCTCCCCTTTTGCGGTTATCACATGGCCGACTACTTCGGGCACTGGCTGCAAGTTGGTCGCTCAACGCCCAAACCGCCCCGCATCTTCAGTGTCAACTGGTTCCGCAAAGATGCTGCCGGCAAGTTCCTCTGGCCCGGCTATGGCGAAAATATGCGTATCCTTAAATGGATCGTTGAGCGCGTCAACGGCAATGCCGCCGCGGTCGAAAGCCCGCTCGGCTGGATGCCGCGCTACGAAGATATCGACTGGACAGGCCTGGAAAGCGTCAGCCGTGAGCAGTTTTATGACCTGATGTCTGTTGACCGGGGACTCTGGAAAGAAGAGCTCATTTCCCACGAAGATCTTTTCGTTAAGCTGTATGACCGACTGCCAAAAGAGTTCCTGCACATGCGGCAGCTGATCCTCTCTGGCCTGTGGCGCTCACCGGAACATTGGGAACAGACCGACACGAGTGCCATTCCGGATTAATCTCTTTCAAGCATACCTAAAGCAAAAGGGCGGGCGCTGCAGCTACATGCAGCGCCCGCCCTTTTTATGGAACTCCCGCCGCATAGACCATCACTCCAGCTTTACGGCAATATAAAGGAGACTGTCACCGCGCCGCACGAGCAGTCGCACAAAATCACCCATCTTATCCAATGCCAGGGCTTTATTGTAATCGTCAAGAGACGAAATCCTGCGGCCGTTGACCTCCCTGATGATGTCGTTGAGCAGTATCCCTGCTTCGGCAGCAAGTCCCTCTTCATTCAGCTCGACCACCACCACACCGGCCGTCTCCCTGGTGCGCAACTGCCTGGCGAGCTCAGCAGTCAACTCACGAACCTTCATCCCCAACGGGGCACTACCCTCGCCGAGCGTATCGCCCGGTTGGCCATCGACGAGACGGTCAATGACAACGCTCGTTTCCGCCTCATTTCCTTTCCGCAGATAAGTCACTTTTACCTTTTTACCGACCGGTGTCGCAGCGACAGACCGGGGAAGATCATTCATCTCCTGAATCTTCTTGCCCGCAAAGGTCAGAATGATATCACCCGGCTGAAATCCGGCCTTCTCTGCCGGACTCGCCGCTACAACCTCACTGATCAACGCCCCCCTTGCATCCTCCAAACCGAATGATTTGGCGAGATTCGCTGTCACCGGTTGAATCATCACCCCCAGCCAGCCCCGCGTTACCTTCCCTTCTTCTTTCAGTTGCTCAATGATCGACTTGGCCATGTTGACGGGAATAGCAAAACCGATCCCCTGGCCGCCGGCAATAATCGCCGAATTGATACCGATCACCTCCCCCTTGCCATTAAAAAGGGGGCCGCCGGAATTCCCCGGATTGATCGACGCATCGGTCTGGATAAAATCATCATAAGGTCCGCTGCCGATCACCCTCCCTTTGGCGCTGATTATACCAGCCGTCACCGTCTCCGCCAAACCAAAGGGATTACCGATGGCCAGAACCCATTCGCCAATCTCAATGGCATCGCTATCGCCGAGGCGAACCGCGGGTAGCGCGGCCTTACTCTCAATCTTGATCAGGGCGAGATCGAGTTTTTCGTCGCTCCCCCTCACGGTCGCCCTGAATTCACGCCCATCGGAAAGCTTGACGTTGATCTCATCAACTTTGGCCACCACATGATAATTCGTCAGAATATAACCATCGCTGCTGATGAGAAATCCTGAACCGAGACTCCTTTTTTTCATCCCCTGATGCTGCCGCCACTGTTCTTCGTAAAAGCGCTCAAAAAAGTCATCAAAGGGACCAGGATTAAACGGATTATGAAAAAAATCAGGATGTGGCTGGCGCGGCATCTTGATCTTGGTGGCGGTGTTGATATTGACCACTGCCGGTTTTAACTCTTTCACCAGTGGCACAAAATCCGGTAGCAGCGGTATTGCCAGCACCTGACTTGGCATAAAGAAAAGAAAAATCCCCCAGATTAAAAGGCAAGAAAAAAGGCGTGTCACAATTCTTCGCATAATATCGACCTCCGCATTCTTGGGGCAGTTGAAAAGTGTCGAATTACGTACCGGGAAAACTTCTCATCTGCCGGTTCCTTTTTGATCAAATAATGTCAAGTATAAGTTAAAGTGCATTGCTGTCAAACTGCGCAGCGCCAAACTAAGCATCGAATGTTTCTTGACAATCCCGATTTTCTAAATAACAATGTTATGAAATTAAATTTATGTCGTCATCATCTATTTTTAATTGGCTTAATTCACATCAGTATTTAGTCAATAAAATCGTTACAGGACTCGAGAGGAGACGCGGATGAAAAACGAACCAGTCCGATCAGAAGCGGTGGGCATTTCTGAAGAGATTCTTCGCAAGTGGGAAGCCAAAGGGGTTAGCCGCCGCGACTTCATCAAGTTCTGCACGACCATGACTGCCACCCTCGCTCTCCCCTTAACCTTTGCCCCCAAGATTGCAGCGGCCCTCGAGGATAAACGTCTTCCGGTTATCTGGGTGGAGTACCAGAGCTGCAGCGGTGATTCCGAAGCCTTCCTGCGTGCCAACCAACCGACTGCGGCCGAGATTATTCTCGACATTATCTCCCTCGAATATGCCGAAGTGGTTATGGCCGCCGCCGGCCACCAGGCAGAAAAATCGAAATGGGATGCGATGGAGAAGTATAAAGGAAAGTATCTCCTCATCGTCGAAGGGTCGATTCCGACCGGCGAGGGCGGCGTTTACTGCACTGTCGGCGGCGAAAGCGCAGTGGAGAGTGCGAAAAAACTGATCAAGAACGCCGCGGCAACGATTACCGTCGGTACCTGTGCCTCCTACGGTGGCCTCCCCGCCGCCGCGCCAAATCCAACGACTGCGGTCGGTGTCCGCGATCTGGTGCCGGGGGCGACAATCGTCAACCTCCCCGGCTGTCCGGTCAATGCCGATAATCTCACCGCCACCCTCGTCCACTTCCTCACCTTCGGCAAACTGCCGGCGGTCGATGCGATCGGCCGGCCAAAGTTTGCTTACGGCAAACGGATTCACGACAATTGCGAACGCCGCGCCCACTTTGATGCCGGCCAGTATGCTGAAAGCTTTGACGATGCCGGCCACCGGCAAGGGCACTGCCTCTACAAACTCGGCTGCAAGGGACCGGAGGCTTTCCACAACTGCCCGACGATTCGCTACAACGAAGGATTAAGCTGGCCGGTAATGGCGGGACACGGCTGCATCGGCTGCGCCAGTCCCGGTTTCTGGGACACCATGAGCCCCTTCTACCGCCGCCTGCCGCAAGTCCCCGGTTTCGGGGTTGAGGCGACCGCCGATAAAATTGGTCTCGGTCTGGTCGGCGCGACAGCAGCAGCCTTTGCCGTGCACGGCGTGGCCAGTGCCTTCCGCAAAGGGGATGCGATGGAATCTGACAAAGTGAAAGTGGAGGAATAACTTATGGCGAAGCGAATTGCTGTCGATCCGATTACCCGCATTGAAGGACATCTGCGCATCGAGGCCCAGATCGAAGGAGGGAAGATTGTCAATGCCTGGAGCTCCTCTACCGCCTTTCGCGGCATCGAGACGATCCTCAAAGGGCGCGACCCCCGCGACGCTCACCACATTACCCAGCGCTTCTGCGGTGTCTGCACCACCGTCCATTCGATGGCAAGTATCCGTGCCGTTGAAGATGCCCTGAAGATTCAGATCCCCGATAATGCCCGCCTCATCCGCAACCTGATCATGGGGATTCAGAACGTCCAGGATCACCTTATCCACTTTTATCATCTCCATGCCCTCGACTGGGTCGATATCGTCAGCGCTCTTGCCGCCGATCCGGCCAAGACCTCGCAACTGGCGCAGTCGATCTCCGATTGGCCGAAGTCGAGTACCACCTATTTCAAAGGTGTGCAGGAGAAGATCCAGGCCTTCGTCAATACCGGCCGGCTCGGCCCCTTCCAGAACGGCTATTGGGGACACAGTGCCTACAAACTGCCGCCGGAAGCGAATCTCATGGCGGTAGCCCACTATCTTGAAGCGCTGGAATGGCAGAAAGAGATCATCAAGATTCACGCCATTCTCGGTTCAAAGAACCCCCACCCCCAGACCTTCCTGGTCGGCGGCATGTCGATCCCCATCGACCCCGACAGCCAAAACGCCCTCAACGCCGACAAGATCGCTCATATCGGCAAACTTCTCAAACAGGCGCGCACCTTTGTCGAGCAGGTCTACATCCCCGACCTCCTCGCCATTGCCTCCTTTTACAAAGATTGGGCGGCTATCGGCGCTGGCGTCGGCAACTATCTCAGCTACGGCGACTTCCCCATGGATAATTCCGGCAGCGCCAGCAGTCTTTACTTCCCGGCAGGAATTATTCTTGCCAAGGACCTCGCCAACCTCCTCCCCGTCGATGAAAAGAAGATCAGTGAATATGTGACCAACTCCTGGTATACCTACGCGGCTGGCGACAAAAAGGGTCTGCACCCCTACGACGGCGAAACCACCCCCAAGTACACCGGCCCAAAGCCACCCTACGAATTCCTCAACACCGATGAGAAGTATTCCTGGGTCAAATCGCCGCGCTACAACGATCAACCGATGGAAGTCGGGCCGTTGGCGCGGGTTCTCGTCGCTTATGTCGGCGGTAATCCGGATGTCAAAGGGGCGGTCGACTTCGTCCTCGCCAAACTCGGGGTCGGTGCTGGCGCCCTCTTCTCCACCCTCGGCCGCACTGCCGCCCGCGGCATCGATTGCCTGGTGTTGGCGCAGAAGAATGAAATCTGGCTGCAGCAACTTGCTGACAACATGGGGCGCGGCATCTACGAAACCTTCAATAAAGAGAAGTGGGATCCCTCGACCTGGCCGAAAGAAGCGCAGGGGTACGGTTTCCACGAAGCGCCGCGTGGCGCTCTCGGCCACTGGATTCGCATCCAAAACGGCGCCATTGCCAACTACCAGGCGGTCGTCCCCTCGACCTGGAACGCCGGCCCTCGCGATCCGCTAGGGCAGCTCGGGCCTTACGAATCCGCCCTGATCGGCACGCCGATAGCGGATGAAAAGAATCCTCTGGAGATTCTGCGGACCATCCACTCCTTTGACCCCTGCCTCGCCTGTGCTGTCCACGTTTTCGACGGCAAAGGGACCGAGATCGTCCGGATCAAGGCGCTGTAAGCAGTGACGAGTAACAGGTAACGAGGACAGATAACCCGTTACGGCCTTACCGTCACCTGTCACCCGTTATATGTCACAGCTTTTCAGGAGGTTGCCATGCTCGAAATTCGCTACGTCTGGGAAATTCCAGTCCGGGTCACCCACTGGGTCAACGCCCTGGCGATCGTTGTCCTCTCAATCACCGGCACCTTCATCGGTTTTCCCTACCTGATCGCGGGTGTCGACGGCGGCTTTGCCATGGGCTGGATCCGTTTTATCCACTTTGTCGCCGCCTACGTCCTCACCGCTTCGATGCTGGTGCGTATCTACTGGATGTTCGCCGGCAATCATCATGCGTCCTGGCGCGCCTTCATCCCCTGGAGAACAACTGAAGGACGCCGCAACTTCAGCAAGATGCTGCGTTACTACACCTTTACCGGCAAACAGATCTCCTACGAAGTCGGCCATAATCCCGTTGCCGCCGTCGCTTATGCCGGTGTCTTCGTTCTGATCATCATCCAGATCGTCGGCGGCTTTGCCCTTTACGCCCAATATAATCCCGACGGCATGATGGCGGCCTGGACAGCGTGGATCCTCACTCTCATCGATAGTCAGTGGCTGCGCCTCATCCATCACGCTATCATGTGGCTTCTTGCCGGCTTCTTCATCAACCACGTTTACAGCGCCGCCCTCATGGATATCAAGGAACGGAACGGCACTTTGAGTAGCATCTTCAGCGGCTACCGCTTCATCGAACCGAAGGATCTTTGATGGCAATTCTGGTTTTAGGGATCGGCAACTCGCTGATGAATGACGATGCCCTTGGCGTCACGGCCATCGAGCAATTACAAGCCCGCTACTCCTTCCCCGCTGGGGTCAGCGTTGTCGATGGCGGCACCCTCGGCCTCGACCTCCTGCCGATGCTCGAAGGGGTCAAAAAACTCCTGATCATCGATGCCATCGACATGGGTGCTGCCCCTGGTGTGCTCTTCCGCCTGCAAGGGGAGGAGGTACCACGCGCCTTTGCCAGCAAACTCTCCGTCCATCAGATGGGGGTGCAGGACCTCCTTGCCGTAGCGGAGTTACAAGGGCATGTGCCGGAGGAGTTGGTGGTCTGGGGGGTGCAGCCGGGATCGATCGAGATGGAGATGCGTTTGACCCCGGCAGTCGCGGCAGCGATGACACCTCTGCTGAATGGCGTGATCAGGGAGTTGGCGGGCTGGGGGGTTGCGTTGTAAAAACGGCCGAACAAAATTATCACTACGTTCATCTCTAAAAAATACCGCCGCCTGGCAGCTGCCAGAGCGGCGGTATTTATTACCTGCAATCTATTCAGCATCCAGTCCCAGTCGCCACGGCTCTAGATCAACCAGCCCGCGCTCAGCCATCGCCAATCGCCGGTCGGCGCGCTTGCGACGGCGATCGTCCAGGGGGGGGAAGAGGCCGTAATTGACATTCATCGGCTGGAAATCCTTGGCTGCCGATTCCGCCAGATGAACAAGGAGAGCGCCGAGGGCAGTGGTAGCCGGCGGCAGCGGCACTTCCTGACCGCGCAGGGCGCGGCTGGCAAAGAGACCGGCGAGAAAGCCGCAACCGGCCGACTCGACATAGCCTTCAACACCGGTGATCTGGCCGGCAAAGTAGAGGCGCGGATCACTCTTGAGTTGCAGGGTGCGGGTCAGACAGGCGGGGGCATTGAGGAAGGTATTGCGGTGCATGGAGCCGAG
>DIKR01000131.1:5858-8844 GCA_002424625.1 Desulfuromonadaceae bacterium UBA5613 | reverse complement strand
TCCTTGCCGGCGGCGGTGTTGATGGCAGCGACATCAGTTGTAAACGCCAACTCTTCCACCCTGATTCTGCCGTCCGGTAACAGGGCAAAGTCGAGACGCAGGTCATTGGCTAGGGTGTTGAAACTCGCCAGTCCTGCCAGTTCTGCGCGCTCGAGTCCGAGTTTATGGTCGAAACGGCCCTTTGCGCTCAGCTTCGCATCCCCTTTGGCTTTGCTGATCGCGGCGATCGCCAGATTGCCGACACCGGCAAGGTCGGTGAGAATCAGAGACTGTGCGCCACGCAAGGCAATACTGGCGATCTGCCAGTCGATCCCCGCAGCAAGGCTGGCAGGGAAGTAGGCGCTTAGCGGGATAACAAGATCATTGGTGACAAGAGCGATGCCGTCGGCAGAGAGCTCTGCCTGTTGCAAGCTTTGCAGATCGACGGTACCCTTCGTCAGTCGCAGTTCCCCTGCCCCTTTCGAACCAAGTAATTGCAATTCGAGATTCTGCAGTTGCAATTCTCCATCGGCTAGTTGCAGCTGCAGGTCTGAGGGAAGAAACGGAGCAGCCAGGGCCACAACCTGATCAAGATCGAGCACGAGCTGGTGCAGCTTTGCATTAACCCGGCGGTCCGGGTTGCTGGGCTCTTCGACCTGCGCTTCCCAGTTGGCTTCAAGGAGGCCGGGGATCATCAGAACGCCTCCGCCCAACGTCACAAACTGGCGCTGAAAATCCGTCCTGAGCTGCTGACCGAGATCAAAGTCGAGAGGGCCGGCAGTATCGACCTGAAGTTTATGTCCAGCCAGTGTGCAGCTCAGGGCCAGATTCTTTTCGTTGTCAATCCGGGCCTGGAGAGTCGCCAGAAGATTTCCACTGATGTCGGGAAAATTTGCCGGGAGAAAGGGAGTGATGACCTGCTGCAGCTGCGGGAGGTCAAGTTTTAATGTGCTCTGCAGTCCTTGTTCCTGATCAAGGCGACCGTCTGCTTTAAGATCGACGCCAGGGAAGTCGACAAAGGCAGAAAGGAGCGCCCCGGCCGGAACGATCCGCCCGGTGGGAGCAGTCAATCCGGTGATCTCCGTCGCCATTCGCAGCATTCCGAGAGGGTGATCGTCGACTGCCACCTTGCCGTTCAGGCTGAATATCAAAGGTGCCCGCTCCAGTGAAGGCATCCGTAACTGCAAGTCACCCTCAGTAAAGCGCAAGCGGCGATCGCTGACCGGATCATGGTAACTGACGACAACGGGAGTCGCGGCAATATCGACACGGAGATCGATCGGTAAGGGCCAACTGAGGGTAGTAAAACGTTCGATTCCCTGCGCCAGTGTTGTTAAGGAATCCGGCGTCTCCTCTGTCGGCGCGGGGGGTGGTGCTTCTGTTGTTGTCTCGCTCGTAGACGTGAGTTCAAGCTGGAGATCATGCAGTCGTAAAAAGAGCGAAAGGCCGAAAGTATCAGCGGGTTCGCTTCCAAAGCCCATTCCGGGGCGGCAGTCAACTTCAGCCAGGCGCAGTTGATGCAGCGCCCCGGTTGTCGGTCCGACGGTGAAATTGCGCAGCTGCAATCCCCGTGTCCAGGAGAGTTGCAAACTGTCCCAGTTGACCGGTCCCTGCAGGGAGGTACTCAAGGTCGACTTGAGACGATTTTGAATGGAGTGACTGGAAAGGATTTGCGGGGCGGCAAAAACAAGCAACGCAACCAGAAGTAAAAGGAGTGAAAGGACGGCTATAAACTGACGCCAGGGGGAAGCAGCGTAGTTACCTAAGAATTTCGGGAGTCGCAACGCCATAATGTCCGTCCAATGTCCAGTCAAATGATTCTGGAAGTCTAAACCAAAACAACGACTTTGGCAAAAGAACTCCGGAAAGTTTGCCGATTTGCATTACAATTGAAAGTGCTCGGTCTTTCTGCTAAATTCCCTCCCCCTGCCGATTAAACCGCTACCGGAAAGAATGAATTTACGTGGGTAAAAAAGAAGTTTTAGAGAAGATCATCGCCGCCCTGACAGCCGACCTCGCCCTCTTCACCCAGGCGGCGCGGACCGCTCATGCCGCGGCCACGCACGCCGAGTGCCTGCCTGACAATAAATACGACACTACTGCTTTGGAAGCTTCCTATGTCGCTCAGGGACAGGCCAATCGCGCCCAGGATATCCGCCGCGCTCTGGAGAGTTACCGGAGTCTGGTACTGCGCCCTTTTGGTGACGAAGCACCGATCCGCTTGACCGCTCTGGTCACTATTGAAGCGGAGGACAGCAGCTATCGGCATTTCTTTCTTGGACCTGCTGCCGGCGGCTTGAAGTTGACGGTGCAAGATGAAGAGTGCATTGTCATCACTCCGGAGTCGACCCTGGGACGCGCTCTTCTTGGTAAATATTGCGGGGACGAACTGCAGATTGGCAGCGGCGCCGCCCAAAAATCCTTCATCATTATCGCCGTTTCCTGATCTTATCTTTCGACCGGCTTCAGCTTGAAAGGTTTGTTTTATGGTTTCATTTCTGTTTTTTCCGGGACGATTTCCTAGCGCGCTATTGCTATTGCTTGCCCTGCTGACTCTTTTGACCCTGACAGCATGCTGTGGCCAGGCCAGGCAGGCTGTGGGGATTGCCCCCTTTACCAGCGACGGTTGCAGCCTCTTTCCTGACGGCACGCTCAAGGACCGGTTCCGGTGGTGTGACTGTTGTCAAAGCCATGATCTGGTCTATTGGCAGGGAGGGAGCGCCGAAGAGCGCAAACTGGCGGATGCGGCCCTGCGCGATTGTGTGCTGGTGCGGACCGATAACCGGGCGTTGGCAGAGACCATGTATCTCGGCACCCGCGCCGGTGGGCATCCTGCCTTCCCCACCTGGTACCGGTGGGGCTACGGCTGGCCTTATGGACGCGGCTATCAGCCGCTGTCAGACGCAGAGAAATTGCAAGTTCAAGAACGAATCTTGGACTATACGCAACAGCATCCGGCCGGATATTGCGTTGAAAGAGCTGAAGTGCGTTAAGGCTTATCTTTGAC
>DIKR01000131.1:0-5674 GCA_002424625.1 Desulfuromonadaceae bacterium UBA5613 | reverse complement strand
GCACCGGAGGTGATGAAGGCTTGGTGTCCGGAGGGGAAACCGTAGGGGTGGCCGTTGGGGCGCTCACCCAGACTGGTTTCGTTGAATCCGACCCGCAAGGACGTGACCAGCACCTGGTTTACGACCGTGTTGCGCAGCCATTGTTTCTGGCCCTCGGTATCGTCGGTGAAATAAGCAACCGCCAGGCCGGTAAGGGGGACAACGGCCGTCAAAATGTCAGTTGCCACGACTTCCGGCCCGTTCCCGGCAGAAGCAGGAATGGCGTGCAAGCCAAGAACTGCAACAATCGCGCACGTAAGCAGGTATTTCGTCATAATAATTCTCCTTGGGTAAAGATGTTGTCGATTAAAGGGGGCCACCCTCACTTTTCGGCCGCCAGTCGACGGCGCCGAAGCGGGTTTGTCCAAGATATGTGTAGCCAAGGCTGAGGGTGCCGACGGTCTGGCGCGTGTCAGCCAGATGGTCATAGTTCGCATCCCGTCTTGAGATCGTGTATCTGAGGGTCAGTCCGTGCAGGTTGTAGACGCGGACCGTGAAGGTGCCGACGCCGCGAAGAAGATTTTCCGACCCTTCGCTTTCTGCGGAAGCCGCGCCGCTGATATAGTATTCGCGTAACTCCAGTTCGAGGGCCGCACGATCCGAGAAGATCAGGCGTGACGCCAGCAGACCCTGCGGGCTGATGCCGTTGTGATAGTCCCGCTCGCCAACCCCGTGAATCGTGCCGGCCGAGCCATAGCCGACACCGGCGAGAACTGTCCCCTGCAGTGCAACGGTTGGTGAGAGCCACCACTGCGCGGTCGTCCCGAGCCCGAGGGCTGTGGTCGAAACGCGAAAGATCTGCGGGGCGATGTAGTCGTAAGTACCGTAAAGACCCCATATCCCGCGGTAGTTGTCGCCTATTGAGTAGTCGGTTCCGTAAAGGAGACCACGGCTGATAACGTTCTCCAGGGCATTACTGGTGGCAGCGGTGAGTTGGAAGTTGAAATTATCAAAGGGACGGTTGTAGGTGTAGCCGGGCTTTCCCGGCAGACCATAAGCGATGGTGAGGTCGGCAATCGCCTCACCATTTTTGTAACTCTGGGGAACCGCTGCTCCGGCCGGATCCGTCACGTTTGTGCTAACGTTCGACATCAAGTTGACACCGAGCTGAAATCGGGTAAAGACGGCGGGATTGTGACTGCGGAAGACGCCATGGAAGCGTTTGCCATAAGCAAGGCGGTTGAAGCCGGTGGCGGGGGAAATTGTGGCGGCGCCGAGTTCGCGCCAGAATCCCGGCTTGCCGCTGCCGTTACCGCTTTCCAGCAACAGATTTGATATGCGAAAGAGGGGTTCGCCGAGAATGGAGCCGCCAAAACCGGTCGTGTAGAGATCATTTTTAGAAGGCGGGGTCGTCTCACCGGCCAGTTCCCAAAGAAGGCTGCCGGCGGTACTATAGCCGAGTGACGTCCAGTAGCCGTGGCCGGCCGAACGCGCAAAGCCAAGGTACATCGATCCCGCATAGGGATGCAGAAACTGGTTAATGGAAAAGGAGTCGTTGTCATAGACCCACGCCCCGGTCAGATTCTCTTTGAAGGAAGAAAAATTTGAATGGTATTCATCTGAATCCATGAAATGCCGGTCAAATTGATTGAGGATGAGGAAGAAGCCGGTAATATCCAGGGCCGGGATCAGGTAACTCTTGCCTTCCCCCTCCCCCCAGTGCAAGACCGGCTGCGGATTGTCGGCAGCAAAGGCCGTCGGTGCGATCTTTTGTGCCTTGGTGTTGAGCTTAGGATCCTCGGCAGGGACGAGAGGGATAATGCCAGTTCCGGCATATGCAGCGGCGGGTATTAGTAATATAAGGACGAGGAGAATAGTGAGAAGGATGCGAAGACTGATGCGATTGATCGGCGTTGGGTTCATGGCGTTCCTTCTCAAAGGCTTAATCTTGACCCAACGGCGTTTCTGGCTTTTGTTGTTAAGTTTAAGGATGGATCAGTAAAATGCAACTAACCTGCCAGAAAATATCTACGGATCCTGTTGCTGCAACTATTCAATTATTCAGGATAACATGGCAATAGTCGCTTATAATGAGACAGGAAAATAATAATAGTCCGTCATATTTAACAATACTGCCATATAATATGGATTGCTAAATCCCCCGAGTCGGCTCACTAACACTAAAAATGACGAGCTCTTCTCCTTTAGAAAATAGGATTTAGATCCTGAATCTCCTCTGCAAAGACCCAAGGGACATTGACAAGCCTTATTCGCGTGACTAAGTTGAGGAAACTTTTTACAAAGGATAAAGCCTATGGACGAACAGCATATTCCTGATGAGATTGAAACCCCTTCCGCGACAGAGACGAGCGAATCCAGTGCCAATCTGGTCCTTGCCAGCGAACTTTTACCCTCCGGCCTGCCGATTTTGCCGATCCGTCCGCGCCCCTCTTTCCCTGGCATCCTGACTCCCATTGCCCTCTCCGGCACAGAGCGTGTGGACATGATTAAACGCGCCCTTGACACCCCGTCCCGCGCCATTGGCCTGGTCCTGGCCGTTGACCCCGATGCGCCGGATTCCCCGTCCAACCTGCACAAGGTCGGGGTGGTCGGCAAGATTATCAAGGTGCTGCACAGTGATGAGGACGAAATCCATTTTGTCCTGAACTGTGTCGAACGCTTCCGCATCGAGGAGTTGATTGAAACGCCGCAGGGACTTTTCGCCCGCGTCCACTATCACACAAGCACTGAACTCTCCGACAATCCCGAGCTCAAGGCCTATTCTCTGGCGATTTTGACCACCCTCAAGGAGTTGGTGCAGATCAACCCCCTTTACTCCGAGGAGATCAAGATGTTCCTCGGCCGCTCCAGCCTCAGCGACCCCGGGCGCCTCGCCGATTTTGCCGCCAATCTCACAAGCTCGGATGGCCAGGAATTACAGGAGATCCTTGAAACCTTCGACGTTCGAAAACGGATTGACAAGGTTCTGGTGCTGCTCAAGAAGGAGTTGGAGGTCACCCGCCTGCAAAGCAAGATCACCAAGTCGATCGAGGAGAAGGTCTCGGCGCAGCAGCGGGAGTTTTTTCTGCGCGAGCAGCTTAAGGCAATCAAGCAGGAACTGGGACTGGCAAAGGAAGGAAAGACCAGTGAGATCGAGAAGTTTCAGGCCCGCCTCAAGGGTCTGAAACTCAACCCCGAGGCACAGCGCGCCATTGACGACGAGATGGAGAAACTGCGTCTGCTCGAACCGTCTTCGGCCGAATACAACGTCACTCGCAGCTACCTCGACTGGCTGACCATTCTGCCCTGGGGGAAGAATACCAAGGATTCCTACGATCTGGTGCGGGCGCGCAAGGTTCTGGACCGCGATCACTACGGTCTGGAAGACGTCAAGGAACGCATCCTTGAATTTATCGCCGTCGGCAAGATGAAGGGGGATATCTCCGGCTCGATCCTTTGTTTGGTCGGTCCTCCCGGTGTCGGCAAGACCAGTGTCGGCCACAGCATCGCCGATGCCCTCAAGCGTCGCTTCTACCGTTTCTCTCTCGGCGGCATGCGCGACGAGGCCGAGATCAAGGGGCACCGCCGCACCTACATCGGCGCCATGCCCGGCAAGTTCGTGCAGGCGATGAAGAGCGCCGGGAGCGCTAATCCGGTGCTAATGCTCGATGAGATCGACAAGATCGGCGCTTCCTATCAGGGCGATCCCGCCTCGGCTCTCCTCGAAGTCCTCGATCCCGAGCAGAACAGTTCCTTTCGCGATCACTACCTCGACGTCCCCTACGATCTGTCGAATATTCTCTTTGTCGCCACCGCCAACCAGCTCGACACTATCCCGCCGGCGCTGTTGGATCGCATGGAGATCATTCGTCTTTCCGGTTATATCCTCGCCGAGAAGGTTGAAATCGCCCGCCGCTACCTCATCCCCAAGGCGCTGAAAAATCATGGACTCAAAAAGGGACAGGTCGAGATTCGCCCTGACGCCCTGGAGGCACTCATCGACGGCTATGCCCGGGAGGCCGGGGTGCGCACTCTGGAGAACCGCATCAAGAAGATCATGCGCAAGGCGGCCATGGCCTTTGCCACCGGCAGCAAAAGCAAGATCATTATCAGTAGCGGCGAGGTGGAAAAGTACCTCGGCAAGCCGGTCTTCACTACCGACGAAGTCTTTGAAGGGGTGCAGGGGGTCGTTACCGGCCTGGCCTGGACGAGTATGGGCGGGGCAACGCTGCAGATCGAGGCGACGGCAGTGCCGACCAAAAATAAAGGGTTCAAGCAGACCGGGCAACTCGGCAACGTCATGGTCGAGAGTTCGGAGATCGCCTACAGCTATGTCATGGCCCACCTCGCTGACTACGGCGCCAGCAAAGATTTCTTCGACAAAAACTTCGTCCACCTCCATGTTCCGGCCGGTGCCACCCCCAAGGACGGCCCTTCTGCCGGCGTGACCATGACCACCGCCCTGCTCTCCATGATCAGCGGCAAACCGGTCCGCAGCAAGCTCGGCATGACCGGCGAACTGACCCTGACCGGGCGGGTGCTGCCGATCGGCGGGGTCAAGGAAAAGACCATCGCTGCCCGGCGCGCCGGATTGACGACGCTGATCTTTCCCGAGGGGAACCGTAAAGATTTTGAGGAGCTGCCGGATTATCTCAAAGAGGGGATCGAGGTGCACTACGCCCGCGAATATGCTAATGTTTACAAGGTGGCTTTTGCGGTGTAACCGCCGAGATAAGGGCCGAGAATCTTTTCGAGATGGGGTTTGAGATTGGCGAAGAGCTGCAGCGTCGTTTCGTTGGGGTTGCGACAGGAATGGGCCGAGGCAGCCAGGTTAAAATAGATCCGGCAGGCAAAGGGCCGCACGCCGTAGATGCCGCAATTCTTACGGGTGCGATTGAAGAAGGGGCAAAAGCCGCTGTTATCGATGCGTTGCGGCAGCAGGTCGAAGAGTTCCTGCTCAGAAGCGAAGACATCGGGCCGGCACTGGCAACAGGCGCCGGTGCTGCAACCGACAGCGATTCTGGTCTCGCCGTGGCAGAAGGAAAGAGGATAAACTCGCCGGCCAAAACGGTCGGCACTGCGATAAAGGAAGGAGACCTGCCGCCCGCGCTCGTCACCGGCGCGCTCGCTCCAGATAGCCCGCCGCTTCAGCTTCTCGATTTCGCGCGCAATGACGGCCGCCGGCTCGCAACCATTGCCCGCGCCGGAATCTAATCGAAACATACCTGACTCCTTCTCGCCTGCCATTTTCGCCTGAATGCATAGCAGATTACCCCGCTATTATCCACCGGAAAGAACCTTCCCGTTCACCAGGCTGACATGGTCAAGAGCGGTTTCACGCAACGACGCGACGACGCAACGAAAGCCAATAAAGGCGGAGGTCTGATGTCAGGGAAGAATTATGATCTTCAGATTTTCGTTGCGTCGTTGCGTCGTTGCGTGAGGCGATTTTGAACTTGCTCAAGAGGACTCCAGCCAGCCAGAAAATGGAAGGCGCTGTCACCCTCAACGGAGCACCGTTTCGCCTCCCCCTTTGACAAAGGGGGAATGGAGGGGGATTTGCCCTCTCTTCCTTGACTTTGTTTTACGAATCCGCTCTAATGCCGGCCATTAAAGAGGGGGACGCCCGTGGGGGCCGGCGTGCTTTTCGTTTATCTTCACCGCCGCCCCGGTATCGACCGAGGTGGCGGTTTTT
>DIKR01000010.1:38115-39515 GCA_002424625.1 Desulfuromonadaceae bacterium UBA5613 | reverse complement strand
AAGACCAACCGCGGCGCCGCCAAACGTTTTCGTAAAACCGGCACCGGCAAGATTCGCCGCAACAAGGCTTTTACCAGCCACATTCTGACTTCGAAATCGACCAAGCGTAAGCGTGATTTGCGTCAGTCGACCGTTGTCTCCAAGGCTGATGAGCGCAACATCAGAGAGCTCATCCCTTACCTGTAAGCTTGACAACTGTTTCACACCCCGTGAACTGGGGGGATACGGCTCCCCCTCCAGATCCGGCGACGGCTTTTGGCCGTTGACAAATTCAACCTAAGGAGAAAGAGATGCCGAGAGCAAAAGGTGGTTTTAAGACGCGGCAACGCCGCAACAAAGTCCTCAAATTGGCAAAAGGTTTTCGCGGTGCCCGCAGTAAACTTTTCCGCAGTGCCACAGAGGCGGTCGATCGCGCCCTCAACTATGCGTTTCGCGATCGCAAGGTCAAGAAGCGTGACTTCCGTGCCCTTTGGATCGCCCGGATCAATGCTGCGGCCCGTGACAATGGTCTGTCCTACAGTCGCCTGATTTTCGGCCTCAAGCAGGCGGAAATTGCCCTTGACCGTAAGATTCTTGCCCAACTGGCTGTTGTCGACCCGTCAGGTTTCAGCACGGTCGTTGACAAAGCCAAAGCCAAGCTGCAGTAATTTGCTCCGTCCAGGACAAAAGAGATGAGGGTTTTATCCCCCTCATCTCTTTTTTTTTGATTGGCGCTCTTCAGTTCAGAGTCTTTTCTCAATCCGCTGAATTCCTTGAAGAAATGGTGTCTATGCCATGAATGCGAAAAATATCGACGAGCTTTTGATCTCCCTTGAGCAGTTGGCCGCGGCAACGATTGCCGCACTCGCCGCAGCCCGGACCCAGCATGAGTTGCAACTCGCTTTTGCGGCTTTTCTTGGCAAAGGGGGCGATTTTACCGCACTGGTCAAGTTGACCGGCACGTTGCCTGCCGAAGATCGCCCTCGTTTCGGCGCGGCGATTAATGTCGCCAAGACGCGCTGCGAAGAATTCCGAACGCAGCGGCAGAGCGAACTCAATGCCGCGGAGATCAGTCATAAACTCGCTTCCGAGCGGATCGATGTGACCCTTCCCGGTCGACGCGGCTTCGTTGGCAGCAAACATCCGATTACCCTGGTGAGCGAAGAGATTTGCGAAATTTTCACCTCCCTTGGTTTCGGTATTGCTGAAGGCCCGGAGATCGAAAGAGATTTTTATAATTTTGAAGCGCTCAACATGCCCAAGGATCATCCTGCCCGGGATATGCAGGATACTTTTTACATCTCCGATGAAGTGGTGCTGCGGACTCATACCTCACCGGTCCAGATCCGGACGATGCTCAAAGAGAAACCGCCGGTCAGGATCATTGCGCCGGGGACCGTCTATCGCCGCGATTCGGATAT
>DIKR01000010.1:36985-38069 GCA_002424625.1 Desulfuromonadaceae bacterium UBA5613 | reverse complement strand
CCTTTGGCGACCTCAAGGGGATCCTCCACAGCTTTATCGGTCAATTCTTTGGCAAGGGAGTGAATGTCCGCTTTCGACCTTCCTTCTTCCCCTTTACCGAACCGTCGGCGGAAGTCGATATCGCCTGCGTTATCTGTGGCGGTAAGGGCTGCCGGGTTTGCAAGAATTCCGGCTGGCTGGAAATCCTCGGCAGCGGCATGATCGATCCGGAAGTCTTCAAGTCGGTCAATTATGACCCGGAAGTCTACAGCGGTTTTGCTTTTGGTATGGGACTGGAGCGGGTCGCGATGCTGAAATACGGGGTCAGTGATTTACGCCTCTTCTTTGAGAACGATCAGCGGTTTCTACGACAATTTTGATGGTACGTCCCTTCTTTTTGGTGTCGGTCTATTGCATAACAAAGCGCTGGAGTTCCTGTCATGATCGTTACTTATAACTGGCTCAAAGAATTTGTCGATTTCAATTTCACGGTTGAGGAGCTTTCCCACCGTTTGACCATGGCCGGTCTTGAAGTCGATTTTTTGGAAAAGATCGGCGAAGGGCTCGACACTGTCGTCGTCGGTCAGCTGCTGGCGGTCGATCCTCATCCGGAAGCGGACCGTTTGACCCTGTGCAAGGTCAATGTCGGCAGCGAAGTGTTGCAGATCGTTTGCGGCGCCCAAAATCACCGCAGCGGCGATTTTGTCGCAGTGGCCCAGATCGGTACGGTCCTGCCCGGTGATTTCAAGATCAAAAAATCGAAGATCCGTGGCGTTGAATCGCAGGGGATGCTTTGTTCTGAAAAGGAACTCGGCCTCGCGCTTGAATCCGAAGGGATCATCATTCTCCCCGCGAGATTAACCCCGGGGACCCCGGTCTTTGCTGCTCTCGGTTTAAAGGATGCCCGTTTTGAGCTCGGTCTCACCCCGAATCGTCCGGATTGTCTGAGTGTTGTCGGTGTGGCCCGGGAAGTTGCGGCGATGGCGGGTCAAACCTTGCGCCTGCCGAAGCCGGCCCTCAGCGAAAGTGCCACCGCGAGTACGTCGGTGACCTCGGTGACGATCGAGGATGCTGAACTTTGTCCCCGTTATGCCGCCCGTTTGAT
>DIKR01000010.1:30127-36919 GCA_002424625.1 Desulfuromonadaceae bacterium UBA5613 | reverse complement strand
GATGTGACCAATTATGTCCTGATGGAGCTGGGTCACCCGCTGCATGCCTTTGATTTTAACCTGCTGCGTGGCGGCAAGATTATTGTCCGGCCGGCTGCCGAGGGAGAAGCTTTCACCACTCTTGACAGCCAGCTGCGGAGCCTCAAAAGCAGTGATCTGATGATCTGCGATGCGGTTGGTCCGGTGGCTTTGGCCGGGATCATGGGCGGCGAGAACTCGGAGATTCAGCCGCAGACAACCGATATCCTCCTCGAAAGTGCCTACTTTAATCCGTCAGTGATCCGTCGTACCAGCAAGCGTCTCGGCATGCATACCGAAGCGTCACATCGTTTTGAGCGCGGCGCTGATATCGATATGGTCCCTCTGGCTCTCGATCGTGCGGCTGCGCTGATCGTCGAAGTTGCCGGCGGTGTTGTCTTGGCAGGGATGATCGATGCTTACCCGCAGCAGATACAGCAGCGCTGCCTCACCATCTCTGACCGTCGCACCAAACAGATTCTCGGCATCGACCTCGGCCTGGAACGGATTGGGCAGATTCTCGCCAGTATCGGCCTGACTGTCCTGCCGCCGGCCATCGATATGGAACATAACGGCATTCTGCAGGTGCTGATTCCGACCTTTCGTCCTGACCTTGAACGGGAAATCGATCTGATTGAAGAGGTCGCCAGGCTCAATGGTTATGATGCCATCCCTGAGACCATGCCGGTGAGTCGCCTGGTCAACCAGCGGCCGTCGCAGCGCTATCAATTGGCAGAAAAAGTTCGTAATCTCATGGTCTCCAGCGGTAGTGCCGAGACGATCAATTACGCCTTTATCAATCCTGATGTTTGGGACAAGCTCGGCCTGGCTGCCGATGATTCCCGCCGCAATACCGTCAAGGTCAACAATCCCCTCAGCGAAGATCAGTCGGTGATGCGCACCTCGCTGCTGCCGAGTCTTTTGGAGACCGCATCCCGTAATTTGTCTTACCGTAGCCGTGATCTGCGGCTCTTTGAACTCCGCCCGGTCTTTATCCCCCGTCACGGCCAAGAGCTTCCCGACGAACCGCTGCGTCTTGGCGTTCTTCTTTGCGGCCGGCGTGATCCGGACGGCTGGGCGCAAGGGGCGGAGCTGGTCGACTTCTTTGACCTCAAGGGGATCTTTGCGGAAATTACCGAGGTGTTGCGGGTGCCGCAACTGCGCTGGGAAATGGATGCCGGTGAGCCCTATCTCCATCCGGGCAAGTCCGCAGTGGTTTACAGCCGCAACCAGCGTCTCGGGGTTATCGGAGAAGTTCATCCCCAGACGCTGGCCGCCTTTGCCATCGATGTCCCGCTGTATGTTGCCGAGTTTGATCTTGAAGCGCTCCTGAAAGTTTCCGGCCATTTCTCCGGGATCAAGCCTTTAAGCCGATTCCCTGATTTGACAAGAGACAGCGCCCTCCTGGTTGCCGATGAAGTCAGTGCCGCGCGTCTCTTTGAACTCTTTGACAAGGTCAAGAGCAAGGATGCAGAGGAGTTGATCCTCTTTGATCTTTATCGCGGCAAAGGGATCGATCCCGGGCAGAAGAGCATGGCGATTCGGGTGCGCTATCGCAGCCCGGAGCGGACATTGACGGATGAGGAAGTCAATAAAGCACACGGTCGCCTTGTTGAAATGCTCTGTAAGGATCTCAACGCAAAAATTCGTTAAAAAAAACAATTGAACCGGCGATGCCCCTGTGTTATAGCTACCCGAAAATTAAGTACTAATTTGTTCTTCGCTCGAGGAGGTGGCTTCAATGACTAAAGCGGATTTGGTGGAAAATGTTTATGTCAAGACCGGATTTTCTAAAAAGGAATCGGCTGACATTGTGGAAATGGTCTTTGACCTGATCAAGGAGACCCTTGAGAATGGTGAGAAGATAAAAATTGCCGGTTTCGGCAACTTTGTCGTCAAAGACAAATCGACCCGGCGTGGACGCAATCCCCAGACCGGTGAAGAGATCAAGATTTCGTCACGACGGATTTTGACCTTTAAGCCGAGCCAGGTCTTGAAGGCGTCGATCAACCATGAAGATGTCGAATAAGTATTAAAAATCCGATTATGCCGACTCAGCAGATTCCGGATAAACTCTATTTCAGAATCGGCGAAGTTGCTGCGATTGTCGGGGTTAAATCCCATGTGCTGCGCTATTGGGAAGAAGAGTTCCCTTCGTTGCGACCGGCCAAAAGCCGGTCGCAACAACGTCTCTATCGGCGCAAGGAGATCGAATTTCTTCTGGCACTGAAAGAGCTTCTATATGAACGCGGCTTTACGATTGCGGGTGCCCGCAAGCGTATCGCTGCCGGACTCCTCCTTCCTCCTGCTCCCCCTGAGACGACGATCCTCTCCCCGGCGCAATTGCTCCTCAGAGAGGTTGAAAATGACCTTCGCTCGCTGCGTGCCCGTCTCGAAATGCCCCCCTGATTTTTTTTGCTCCGAAACGTTATGAGGTTGCCGTGCTGATTTTGGTCACGAACGATGATGGGGTTCATTCCCCTGGCATTCTTGTCCTTGCCGAACAGCTTGCAACTCTCGGGGAAGTTGTCGTTGTTGCACCGGATCGGGAGCGCAGCGCTGTCAGCCATGCTCTCACCCTCCACTCGCCGCTTCGCGCCGATGAACTGCGAGCCGGATTCTTTGCCGTTGACGGCACCCCCACCGATTGTGTCAACCTTGCGATCCATGGACTCCTTGGCCGCAAGCCTGACCTCGTTGTCTCCGGCATTAATCGCGGCGGGAACATGGGCGACGATCTGACTTATTCCGGTACTGTGGCTGCCGCGATGGAGGCGACTCTGATGGGGGTTCCGGCCCTGGCTTTTTCTCTCGAAGCCGAGCGCTTTCTGGCCGAAGATTTCGCGGTCGCCGCAGCTGTGGCTGTCGATCTTGCCGGTCGGGTCCTGGCGACCCGGCTCCCGGCCGAGACCTTCCTTAATATCAATGTGCCGGGTGGCTTCCCTGTCGGCATGCGTCTGACCCGGCAAGGCAAGCGCCGTTTCAGCGATCTGATCGAAAAGAAGTCTGATCCGCGCGGACGTCATTATTACTGGCTCGGTGCTGGTCAGGTCAGTTTTGAAAATACCGAAGGAACCGACTTTCACGCCGTAAGTCAGGGATATGTCTCGATTACACCGTTGCATCTCGATCTGACCAACTATCAATCTTTTGCCGAGCTCTCTGCCTGGGGTTTCCCCGGCGGAGAACAGGCAGGAAGCCGGGTTCCCCTAAGATGACCGACTTTATCCGGGCGCGCCAGACCATGGTCGATCGTCATGTCAAACCCCGCGGTATCGATGATCCGCTGGTCTTGGCGGCACTTCTCAAGGTCCCCCGCCACCTGTTTGTCGAGGATGCCTTGCGTGGCCAGGCCTATGGCGACTACGCCCTGCCGATCGGCGATAAACAGACCATTTCCCAGCCTTATATCGTCGCCTTGATGACGGCGGCGCTGCAATTGAAACGGGATGATCGCGTCCTTGAAATTGGCACCGGTTCCGGTTATCAAACCGCAATTCTCGCGCAGATGGTCAGTCGGATTTTCAGTATCGAACGTATACCGCAACTCGCCCGTCGTGCCCGCAAAATCCTCGATAGTATCAATTGTGCCCATGTTCAGGTCCGGGTCGGCGACGGGACGCTCGGCTGGCCGGAAGAAGCCCCTTTTGATGCAATTATCGTCACGGCCGGTGCGCCGAAGATGGTTGAGGTCTATTATCGCCAGCTCGCTATCGGCGGACGGCTGGTTATTCCGGTGGGCGGGGCAGGGGGGCAGCAACTGCACCGTGTGACCAGAATCAGCGCTGATGAGTATCGCGAAGAAGATCTTGTCGATTGCCGCTTTGTCCCGCTGATCGGCAGCGCTGGCTGGGCAGAAGCTGCGTCGTGAAGATGGGCAGGTCACCCCGGCACGCACCTCTGCTTCTGCTTGTCATCTCCCTGATCAGTCTCTTTGCCGGTTGTTCCACTCCGGGGATCTACCATCCGGTACAATCCGGTGAAACTCTTGGCCAGATTGCCCGCGCTTACGGGCGCAGCGAAACCCAGCTGGCCCGCGTCAATGGTATCGATGCGCCGCAACCCTTACAAAAGGGAGAACGTCTCTTTATTCCCGGAGCCACAGCAGTGCGCCGACTGCCTGCAACTCCGCCGGTTGTGAAGAAGTCCCGTCCGCCGTCCGGACGAACAGCTGCTAAGTCGGGATCTTCACCTGCTCCGCCGAAAAAAATCCAGAGTCGTGAGACCGCTGTCAGTAAAAAATCCGGGTCGCAAGTACCGCCGGCTATGGTCTCCGGAAGTTTTTCCTGGCCACTGCAAGGGGCACTTTTGCGCAGTTTCGGCGATCAGAAGCCCTTTCCGTGTAAAGGGATTGAGATCGCCGCCTCCCCCGGCACTCCGGTTCTTGCCGCTGCTGCCGGGCGTGTCATTTACAGCGGGGACGGGATCAGCAGCTTTGGCAATATGATCATCCTTCACCATGATGACGATTTTTATACGGTCTATGCCTTTGCCCAGAAAAATCTTGTCAAGGTCGGAAGTTTTGTTGATAAGAATGAACGCATCGCGCTTTCCGGGGTGCCGCCACAGGGACGAAGTCCACGCCTCTATTTTGAATTACGGCATCACCGGGAGCCGCTCAACCCCACTTTTTACTTGCCATAAACAGTTTACTTCCATAGACTTCGCCAATTCGCAGGTACTTGCTTTTTCGTTATAATAAATGGAGATGACAGCCGATGAGCATTCTTCTCGATGAGTACGAAAACAAGGAAGACCAGGAGGACCAGGACGTTATCGACGAAGATTTCATGGAGGCGGATGACTTTATTGCTGATGAAGAGATTGCCGATGACGACCCAGGCACTGAGATTGAGATAGAAGAACGTGATGGGCCGAGTGAAGATGCTATTCAATGCTATCTGCGCGAAATCAAACGCAGTAAATTATTAAGTGCTGAAGACGAGCGCGAACTTGCTCAGCGTATCGAGCAGGGTGACGCGCTCGCCCGCAACCAGATGATCGAGGCTAATCTGCGGCTGGTGGTCAAGATTGCCAAGCGTTACATGAATCGCGGCCTGCCCTTTCTGGACCTCATCGAAGAAGGAAATATCGGCCTGATTAAAGCGGTCGAACGCTTTAAAATCGCCAAGGAGTGCCGCTTTTCCACCTATGCCACCTGGTGGATTCGGCAATCGATCGAACGGGCCCTGATTAATCAGAGCCGCACCATCCGTTTGCCGGTTCATGTCTCCGACGACATCAACCGTATGGTCAAGACCTCACGGGAGCTTGCCAGCCAATCGCAGGGCGAGGTTGATCCCTCTGATGTCGCCGAAGCGATGGGAACGAATATTAATCATGTTCGCCGGCTGATGAGCTTGATCCGCAAGACCTACTCCATAGAACATCCTATGGGGGAGAATGGCGATTACAGTCTGATCGATACCATAGAAGATACCAGTACCGTAGTCTCCTCCACGCAAGCGGAGAACAAAGACACGATGAACCATATCGGTCGTTTTTTTGCTGCGTTGACTCCGACGGAGAAAAGAATTCTTATATTACGTTTTGGCTTGAACGATAAAGAGCCGCAAACACTCGAAACAATTGGACAGGAACTCGGGGTGACGCGCGAGCGCATTCGCCAGATCGAGGTCAAGAGCCTTGAAAAGTTACGGCGCATGGCTGTCGATATGGAGTTTGAATCTCCTTCCGCCATTATCCGGCGCAAAAAGAATTAATATTTTTAGTTTTATCTAATTCGCCAACGGAGTTGCGAGCATGCAAGAGTTGAAAGATTCGATACGTGACATTGCCGATTTCCCTAAAAAAGGGATTATATTCAAAGATATCACCACCCTGCTGGCCGACCCTCGGGCTTTTCACCGCATGATCGACTTGATTGCGCATCGCTATATCGGCATGAATATTCAGCAGGTCGTCGGCGTTGAAGCCCGCGGTTTTATCCTTGGTGCGGCTCTCGCCTATAAACTCGGCACCGGCATCACCCTGGTCCGCAAACCGGGGAAGCTCCCCTTTACAACCGTCAGCAAGACTTATGACCTTGAATATGGTACCGATACACTCGAAATTCATAAAGATGCCTTCAAACCCGGTGACCGCGTCCTGATCGCTGACGATCTTCTCGCCACCGGCGGTACGGTTGCCGCGGTTTATGACCTGGTCACCGGTCTCGGCGCCGAAGTCGTTGAATGCGCTTTTATGGCCGAGCTCGAATTTCTCAACGGCCGCAAACGCCTCCCCGCCGGCAAGACCTTTAGCCTTATGCAGTTTTGAATAATTTCTGTCAGTTAAGTCCTCGTAGCTCAGCAGGATAGAGCACTTCCCTCCTAAGGAAGGGGCCGGACGTTCGAATCGTCTCGGGGACACCATTTTAATCAAGGGATTAGCTTTGGCTGGTCCCTTTTGTTTGTGAAGGGCAGGAAGACGTTAATTTCGTACCGGACATTTATTTCCGTACAGAATCAACAACTGTTTTCTGTAACTGTTTTCTTGCTCATCACTCCCGGACTCGTTATAATGCCAAGCTTTATTCAGCTTGAAAGGAATTATATGTTTAGAGAAGAAAAAGAATTCCTCAATACTCTGCGCAGCAAGCTCACCGAGCTGAGGAGGTTTCTTTGACATAGAGGGGAAAAAAGAGCGTGTAGCCGAGCTGGATGCCGAGATTGCCAGGCCCGGTTTTTGGGATCGGGGTGACCAGGCACAAGAACTGCTACGCGAGCGGACCTCTTTGCAAAAGATTGTGGAAGGGTGTGAGGGGACCTGGTC
>DIKR01000010.1:27136-30085 GCA_002424625.1 Desulfuromonadaceae bacterium UBA5613 | reverse complement strand
GAGATTCGCGCCATTATCCCGACCCTGGAAGCTACCGTTGCCCAGATGGAATTTGCCCGCATGCTTTCGGGTGAGCACGATGCCCGTTCTGCCATTGTCAGTATCAATGCCGGCGCCGGCGGGACCGAGGCCCAGGATTGGGCTGACATGCTTCTGCGCATGTTCCTGCGCTACTGTGAAAAACGCGGTTACAAGACCGAGATGACCGATTTTCAGCCGGGAGATGAAGCCGGCGTCAAGGGGGCGACCTTTACCGTCGAAGGCGAATATGCTTATGGTTGGCTGCGCGCCGAGATGGGGATTCACCGTTTGGTGCGCATCTCCCCTTACGATTCCAGCGCCCGGCGTCACACCTCCTTTGCTTCGGTCTTTGTCTTTCCTGATCTGCCGGATGATGTCGAGATCGCGATCGACGAAAAAGATTTGAAGATTGATACCTATCGATCGAGCGGGGCCGGCGGGCAGCATGTCAACAAAACGGAATCAGCGATTCGCATTACCCATATGCCGTCCGGTGTGGTCGTCGCTTGTCAGGCGGAACGCTCGCAGCACAAAAACCGCGATATTGCCATGAAGCAACTCAAGGCGCGCCTCTTTGAACTGGAACTGCGCAAAAAGGAAGAGGAAGCAGCCGCAATTGCCGGTGACAAGAAAGAGATCGGCTGGGGGAGCCAGATTCGTTCTTATGTGCTGCATCCTTACCGGATGGTCAAGGATCACCGCACCAATTTTGAAACCTCGAATACCGATGCTGTCCTTGATGGCGACATTGGACCATTTATAGAAGCGTATCTGCTCAGCAGATCGTCGTCGTAGTTATCGGAGATCTGTCTATGCGTTCTTTATCTTTGTTTCTTTCGCTTCTCTGTATTTTCGCACTTGTTGCCTGCGGTTCGGAAGAGGAGTTAATCCCGCCGGTCTTCAGCAATATTACGGCTAGCGGATCACTGGGCTCGACGACAATTTTGACGACACCGTCTCAGGATCCCGGCGTTACCATTTCCGGCAACATCGATGACTTTGCCGCGACTATTGTTGCCAACAGTACAGCTAGCGGTGAGGTCGCTGTTGCCGTCGACAGCAGTGACGGCAGCTGGAGTTTTCTGTTTTCTCCGCTGGAAGACGTTAATATTGTCAGCTTTACCGCCAGTGACAAGCGCGGCAATCTCAACCAGATATTTCTGACCGTGTTCCATGATACGACGGCTCCACTGGTTGCCGTTGTCACGCAGAGTGTCGATCCCTCGCCACAGCTTGTTGTCACCTTTAATGAAGCTCTCCTGGAAAGTTCACTGGCGACAGCGCCCTTTAGCGTTGTCAACGCTGACAACACTCCGTTGATCGGACCGCTCACGGGGGCGTTAACAACATTCAATACCGTCACGCTGACGCTGGATGGGGCGGCGCTGCCACCGGGGAACTACCGGCTTAACTGCCCCGAGGTCAGAGATATTGCCACCCCTGACGGCAATAGCATTGCGGCTGATTACTTTTTTGACTTTACGATTCAATAGAAAGATAGAGACAAAATATGGAAGAGTTAAACGATCTCCTGCTGCAGCGCCGCGCCAAGTTGACGGAATTTCGCGAACAAGGGATTAATCCCTTTGCCAACGATTTTTCGGTCACCCATACCGCCGAACAGTTCCTGACTGCTCACCTTGATGACGATACTGCGGCTCTGGAAGGATGCAGCACGCAGTATGCCGTGGCCGGCCGGATCATGGCCCGACGTGATTTTGGCAAGGCCGCTTTCATTCAGCTGCAGGACCGCAGCGGTCGCACCCAGATCTATGTCGGTCGCGACAACATCGGCGAGGAAGCCTTTGAGCTCTTCAAGCGCATCGATATCGGCGATATCATTGGCGCCAGCGGCACCCCTTTTCGTACCAAGACCGGTGAACTCTCCCTGCGGGCGACAACCTTGCGTCTCCTCACCAAGTCGTTGCTGCCGCTGCCGGAAAAGTGGCACGGTCTGACTGATGTCGAGACCCGCTATCGGCAGCGTTATCTCGACCTGATCGTTAATCCCGAGGTGCGCGAAGTCTTCAAAAAACGGAGCCGCATTGTCAGCGCCATCCGCGACTTCATGGTGCAGCACGATTTCCACGAAGTCGAAACGCCGATGATGCATCCGATTGCCGGCGGCGCCACGGCGCGCCCTTTTGCCACCCATCATAATGCTCTCGACATGGAGCTTTTTCTGCGCATTGCGCCGGAACTTTATCTCAAACGCCTGGTTGTCGGCGGTTTTGACCGGGTCTTCGAGATCAACCGCAACTTCCGCAATGAGGGGATCTCGATCCGCCACAATCCTGAGTTCACCATGATGGAGTTTTATCAGGCTTACGCCACCTACGAAGACCTGATGAATCTTACTGAAAAGCTCATCGGCCATGTCGCGCAATCGGTCCTCGGCACCCAGCAGATCAGCTATGGCGGCCGCGAGGTCGATCTGCGGGCTCCCTGGGATCGTCTCACCGTCCGCGAAGCGATCGTCAAGTACGGCAATGTCGATCCTGCTCTGCTCGAAGATCACGCTGCCATGGTTGAAGTCGGCAAAAGACTCGGCCTGGACGTCGAGCTTGCGACCGGTCACGGCAAGCTCCTCACCGAGATCTTCGAAACCGTTGCCGAACCGCATCTGTGGAATCCGACGTTTATTACCGCTTATCCGACCGAAGTTTCGCCCCTGTCGCGTAAAAATGATGAAAATCCCGAGATTGTCGATCGTTTTGAACTCTTTGTTGTCGGCCGCGAACTCGCTAATGCCTTTTCCGAGCTCAATGATCCCATCGATCAGAAAGAGCGTTTTCTCAAGCAGATGGTGGAAAAGGATGCTGGCGACGACGAAGCGCATGCCATGGATGAAGACTATATCCGTGCCCTCGAATACGGTTTGCCGCCGACCGCCGGGGAGGGGATCGGCATCGATCGCCTGGTCATGCT
>DIKR01000010.1:0-27058 GCA_002424625.1 Desulfuromonadaceae bacterium UBA5613 | reverse complement strand
CTGCGGGCCAAGCGCAAGCAGACTTTTATCTCCGTTATCTCCTTCCTCTCCATCGCCGGAGTCATGCTCGGGGTGGCGGCATTGATCGTCGTCCTCGCCGTCATGACCGGTTTTCATGATGCCGTGCGGCAGCAGATTCTCGGTTCAATTCCGCATGTTCTCATCCAGCGCTACGGCGATGAGCTCACGGAGGTGCCAAAGGTTATCGCCGAGGCCCAATCGGTCTCCACCAAGATCCTTTCGGCCCAACCGTTTGTCTCCAAAGAAGCGATGCTGGTGTCGCGGGGGAATGTGGCGGCGGTGACCGTCAAGGGGATTGAGGCCGGCAACAAGATCTTCAAGCAGAAGATTCAGTCCGCTGTCGGCGGCGATGCCCGGACCATGGTCTTTGCGGATGAAAGTGCTTTGCCGGGGATCATCATCGGCATCGACACCGCCTCGACTCTGGGGATTACGGTCGGCGAGACGATCAATGTCATCCCGCCGATCTTTACCATCACCCCCTTCGGCATGATGCCGAAGATGAAGAGCTTTCGCGTTGTCGGTATCTTCACTCAGCGCGGCGGTTTTATGGATACCTATTTTGCTTACGTCGATCTGCGTCAGGCGCAACGACTGCTGGAGATTGGTGAAGCAGTCAGTGGTATCGAGATCGAAACCGACTCTTTCTCTTCGGCGGCCGTGGTCAGTCAGGAGCTGCGTTCAACCTTTAGCTATCCTTATGTTGTCCGCTCCTGGGAAGACCTCTTCGGCTCTTTCCTTTCTGCGATCAAGCTTGAAAAACTCGGACTCTTCATCGTTCTCGGCATCATTATTCTGGTGGCAGCCTTTAATATTGCCACCACCCTGATCATGGTCGTCATGGAAAAACACAAGGATATTGCTATCCTTCGCACCATGGGCGCGACATCGCAGAGCATCATGAAGATCTTTGTCTTTGAAGGGCTGATTATCGGGATTATCGGCACCGGCGCCGGGACCCTCCTTGGACTCCTGCTGGCAAAGAATGCCGATCCGATTATTAAAGGGATTGAACTTTTGAGCGGAGTCCGCATCTTTGATCAAGCCGTTTACGGCATGGAGCGCTTTCCCTCGGTCGTTTATTCTTCGGATGTTACCATCGTTGCGATCACGGCGATGATCATCTGTCTGCTGGCGACAATCTATCCGGCCTGGCGGGCGGCGCGCATGGATCCGGCGGAGGCGCTGCGCTATGACTGAGGTTGCAGAAACATTGATTCAGATCGCCGCTGTCAACAAAAGCTTTGTCAGTGGTCCGGGCCGGGTCGATGTCCTCCATGATATCAACCTCGTCATCGGGCGCGGCGAGAGGGTGGCGATCGTCGGTCCCTCCGGCGCCGGCAAGACAACGTTGATGCATATTCTCGGCGGCCTCGATCGGCCCAGCAGCGGGACGGTCCATTTCTCCGGCGAGGAGATCTTCTCTTTCAAAGGACAGATGCTCGACGAATTCCGCAACCGTACCATCGGTTTTGTTTTTCAGTTTAATCAGCTCCTCCCGGAATTTACGGCACTGGAGAATGTGATGATGCCGGCTTTGATCGCCCGATTGCCGAAAGAAGAGGCGCTGGCACGGGCCACGACCCTCCTCAATGAGGTCGGACTTGGCCACCGTCTGCGTCATAAACCCGGTGAACTCTCCGGCGGTGAGCAGCAAAGGACCGCCATTGCCCGGGCGTTGATCATGAATCCACCTTTACTTCTCGCGGATGAGCCTTCAGGGAATCTCGACAGTGTCACCTCGGGTGAAATCCTCGCATTGCTTGACGGACTGCATCAGGCGCGGAATTTGACCATGGTGATCGTCACGCACAGCGATTCTCTGGCGAACCGTCTCGACCGCATCGTTCGCGTCATCGATGGCCGGATTGCTCCGGATTAATTTCTTCAGAATACTTTTCAATTGCTCATCGGCGTCCTTTTCTTATAGTTTAAACTGCGGTTGAATTGCTGCCTGGCAACAGGTTCGGGATTAATACTAATGCTTATACGCTCCGTTACCCTCACTCTGCTTGGACTCCTCTTCTTTACCGGATTGCTCTGGGCGCAGGATTATAAAGTTGATGAAGTCATCATTGCCGGGACGCGGCGCGTCGATCCGGGAATGATCCTCACCGCTGCGGCGATTGCTCCCGGCCCGGCTGTCTCTGCAGACAACATCGACCGCGCTACCCAGGCAATCTTTCGCCTCGCCCGTTTCAGCGATGTCCGCGTGACTCTCGAGGAAAAAGACGGCAAAAGTGTCCTGATCTTTACTGTTGTCGAAAGGCCTTTGGTCCGCACTGTCAAGTTTGCTGGCAACAAGGAACTTTCCGATGAGAAGTTGCGCGCACTGATGACGATTAAAACTCCTGATCTTTACGATGCGACCGTTCTCGACAGGAATATCGAGGCAGTCCTCAGGGCTTATAAAGAGGCGGGTTATTATGCCGCCAAAGTTGAGCCGCAGATTGAAGTGACCGATCTTAACGAAGCCATTATCACCCTCAACTGTATCGAGGGGGAAGAGATTCTCATCGACTCCATTCGCTTTGAAGGAAACAAGGTCTTCACCGCCAAGGAGCTCAAAAAGGGGATGGAGACCCGTGAACGCTGGCCTTTGTCATGGATGACCGGGCGCGGTGCTTATCAGGAAGAGGTCCTTAATAATGATCTGTTATTATTGACGGATCGCTATTTCGATCAGGGTTATATCCAGATTAAAGTGCACCAGCCGCAGGTCACGATGATCAAGGAAAATCGTTACCTTGATATTCTCATCGAGATTGAAGAAGGGGAGCAGTACCGCATCGGCGCCGTCGAAGTGACCGGCGATCTGCTGCGCAGTCGCGAGGAGCTGATCGCATTGCTCGGACTTCCCTCCGGCGAGCTCTTCAGCCGCAAGAAATTGCGGGAAGGGATGATGAAGATCAACGATCTTTATGCCGATGAAGGCTATGCTTATGTCAATGTCGCCCCGCTCTCCAAGGTTGACCCTGAAGCTCACACCGTCGACCTGACCATTGAAATAGAAAAGAGTTTTCTGGTTGTCACCCGCAAAATTGCCATCACTGGCAACAACAAGACCATCGACAAGGTTATTCGCCGCGAAATGGTGTTGAATGAAGGGGAGAAGTTCAGCGCTACCAAGATTAAAGAAAGTCGCCGCCGTATCCAAAATCTTGGTTTTTTTGAAGAAGTCAAGATTGCGACCGAAAAAGCTGATTCACCGACTGCCATGGATCTGCTCGTGGAAGTGAAGGAGAAACCGACCGGTACTTTCAGCCTCGGTTTTGGTTATTCAACGATCGACGGCTTTATCGGCCAGACCTCGGTTACCCAGGACAATCTCCTGGGGCGGGGGTATAAGGGCAATCTTTCTGCCGCCGTTGGCAGCAAAAGCACGACTTATCAGTTCGGGCTTCTAGATCCGCACTTTCTCGATACCGATCTTACCCTCGGCTTCGACCTTTACAGAACCGATCGCGAATGGACCGATTTTTCAAAAAAGGCGAGTGGTGGTAACCTTAAGCTCGGTATTCCGTTCTCCTATAATGTGAGATCCTTCTTTGTCTATCGTTATGAAGAGAAGGAGATTTATGATGTCGATCCTTCGGCGTCGCTGAGCATTCGTGAACAGGAAGGCTATTCGACCCTTTCTTCCATTTATGCGTCTTTGAGCCGCAACACTACTGACTATCGTATGGACCCCACGAGAGGTTCCCTGTCTTCGGCCTCCATCGAATATGCCGGTCTGGGCGGGACGGAAAAATTTGTCAAGTATGAACTCGATCATCGTCATTTCTATCCCTTGTTCTGGAAGTTTGTCTTTTCGGCACATGGACGCCTCGGCTATGTTCAGGAGCTCGACAATGAGCCGATTCCCATCGACGAGCGCTATTATCTAGGCGGACTCAATAGCCTGCGGGGTTTTGAGTCACGCGAAGTCGGTCCACGGATAAAATCTGTGGCCACAACCGATCCTGTTACCGGTGCAACAAGTCCAGGTGGTTACGAGTACACCGGCGGGACCAAGGTCGGCTATGGTAATCTCGAGATCACATTTCCGCTGATTGAGGAATCAGGATTTAAAGGGGTCATTTTTTACGACGCCGGTAATACCTGGGCAGAAGATCAGGATTACTTCAGTGACGTGCGCCACAGTGCCGGTTTTGGTCTGCGCTGGATGAGTCCTCTGGGACCGTTACGTTTGGAATGGGGGAAAAATCTTGACCCCCGTGAAGGCGAAGCTTCCTCGGATCTGCAATTTTCCATCGGAACCATGTTCTGATGACAACCCCGTAAAGGAGATTTTGTACGATGAAAAAATTTATTACCCTCCTGCTTCTCACCCTTTTTTGTGCTGCTACGGTTCATGCCGCCGAGGCCAGAATTGGTTATGTCGACCTGCAAAAAGCCTTGAATAATTGTGAGGCCGGAAAAGTTGCGAAAGAAAAGATTTCTGTGAAGGTGAAAGAATACGAGACACAGATTGATCAAAAGCAGAAAGAGATGAAGAAACTGAAGGATGATCTCGATAAGCAAGGACTGGTCCTTTCCGAAGATAAGCGTGCTGCCAAAAAGCGTGATTTTGATCAGAAACTCAAGGAACTTGAACGTTTCACCAAAGATATTCAGGAAGAGTTGCAGCAGCAGGATGCCGGATTTACTCGGCAGATCATTACGGACTTCTCCAAAATCATTAATGATATCGGCGCAAAAGAAGGCTATACGGCGATCTTTGAAAAGACTGAAAGCGCCCTGCTTTACGCAGACCCTAAAGCGGATTTAACCGATAAGGCGATCAAAGCTTACGACGCGTCTTTAAAAAAGTAGATTGATAAAGGAAAGGTGCATTTGTGGCCAAACTTCGCGAACTTGCCGCTCTGATTGATGCTGGTATCGATGGTGATCCCGACGTCGAGATTCAACGGATGGCGACTATCGATCAGGCACAAAAAGGGGATATCACCTTTTTGGCCAATCCGAAATATCTGCCACTACTGACTGAAACACAGGCCAGTGCAGTAATTATCGGCATTGGGGTCGAAGCCCCGGCAGGGCTCACTCTCTTACGTTGTGAAAACCCTTATCTGGCTTTTGCCAAGATTCTTACTTTTTTGCATGTGCAGCGCCCTGAATCGCAAGGGATATCGCCCCGTGCCAGTGTCGATCCGACCGCTGAAATCGCTCCCGGGGTAACGATTCATCCCGGCTGCGTCGTCGGGGCCCGGGTTAAAATCGGATCGAAAACCATCTTGTATCCGAATGTCGTCCTGTACGACGATGTCACCCTTGGCGAAGACTGTACCATTCATGCCGGGGTTGTCATTCGCGAAGGGTGTCGAATCGGTCATCGTGTGATTATTCAGCCGTCGGCTGTGATCGGTTCGGATGGTTTCGGATTTGCTCCGGATGGGGAGCGTTACTACAAGATTCCGCAAATCGGTATTGTTGTGGTTGAAGATGACGTGGAAGTTGGCGCTTGCAGTTGTATCGATCGCGCCGCTTTAGGGGTTACCCGCCTGGGTGAGGGTGTCAAGGTCGACAATATGGTGCAGATTGCGCATAACGTCACCATCGGCGCCCATACGGTGATAGCCGCGCAGACCGGGATTTCCGGCAGCAGTAAAATCGGTCGTCATTGCACTTTTGGCGGGCAATCTTCCTCGGCCGGGCACATTAAGACCGGTGACAACCTGATCGTCGCCGGACGCGGCGCTCTCGCCGGCAATACCGATGGAGACCAGATTGTTTCCGGCGCCCCGGCGATTCCCCATCGTGACTGGCTGAAGGCTTCCATGATCTTTGCCAAACTCCCCTCTTTACGCAAAGAGGTGTTGCGAATGCAAAGAGAGATTGATCTTTTAAAGAATGTCATCGATAAAGGAGAACAAAACTCATGAAAATGCCCATGTACAGCACTGATATCATGAAATATCTGCCGCACCGCTACCCTTTTCTGCTGATCGACCGGATTATCGAAATTGATCCGGGCAAGAAGATTGTCGGCATCAAAAACGTCACGGTTAATGAGCCTTTTTTCCAGGGGCACTTTCCCGGGCATCCGGTTATGCCCGGCGTTTTGATTATCGAAGCGATGGCGCAGGTTGGCGGCATCTTTGCCATGATCACCGACAATATCGGCGATGACAAAGTAACCTACTTTGCCGGTATCGATAATGCCCGCTTCCGCAAGCCGGTCGTCCCCGGTGATGTTTTGCGCTTTGAGCTGACCTTGACCAACTGTCGGCGCGGTCTTTATTGCTTTAATGCTAAAGCTTATGTCGAATCGACTCTGGTGGCCGAAGCCGATCTCAAAGCGACCTTTGCTGATAAAAACATTTAAAGGATATTGATCATGATACATCCGACAGCGATCATTCATCCCGGTTCCCGACTTGCGGCTGATGTTGAAATCGGCCCTTATGCGGTTATCGGTGAGCACGTCACGCTCGGCGAAGGTTGCTGGGTCGGGCCGCATGCGGTGGTCGAAGGGCGCACCACCATCGGCCGGAAGAATCGTATCTTTCAATTTACCTCGATCGGCGCCATCCCCCAGGATCTCAAATACCACGGCGAAGCAACGACGCTCAGCATCGGCGACGGCAATACTTTTCGTGAATTCGTCACCGTTCATCTCGGCACTGCCGATGGCGGCGGGACGACGGTCATCGGCAATGACAATCTCCTCATGGCTTATGTGCACGTGGCCCACGATTGCCGGGTCGGCAACCAGATTGTTCTCGCCAATGCCGCCACCCTGGCCGGACACGTTGAAGTCGGCGATCACGCCATCCTCGGCGGCCTCTCGGCGATTCACCAGTTTACCCGCATCGGTTCCCACGCCATGATCAGCGGCGGCTCCATGGTCAATCAGGATATTACTCCCTACACCATCGCTCAGGGGGATCGTGCCGCACCGGTCGGAATTAATCTCATCGGTTTGAAACGACGCGGTTTCTCCGACGAAGCTCTGCGTGCCCTGAAAAATTCCTATAAAACCTTTTTCCGGACCGGGCTCAAACAGGAAGAGGCTCTCGAAAAGATGACCGCCGACGCAGCCGCCTACCCGGAGGTGAAAGTCTTTGTCGATTTTATCCGCGGCACGCAGCGTGGTATCGCCCGGTAAAAACCAGTATAGTTTCGATGACAGTTGAGCAAGAAGGGCACGGAAATGAAAATTTTCGTGCCCTTCTTCTTTTGAGCGCACCGCTGTAATCTTCTATCTTGTCCCGCTAAAATTTGTTAACCTCCTATCGTCTCATCTCCCGGAGGGGATGTTTTGCTTCCTTCCTGTACTCTCTCCATTTCACCTACACAACGTTTTTCGCTGCTCTTACCCCCCTTTAGAAAAAGGGGGCAAGGGGGGTTTTGCTTGTCGGCGGTCGATCGATGACTCACAAGATTCGATGAAAAATTTTTTTTTCAGTTGGTAGGACGCAATTTGACTGACCAGTAATCATAAGGTGGCTGGCAAGTAGGGTAGGGACGCGATGTAGAGCGCTGTTTTGTGCGCCCGATGGTCGCTTCCCCCTTTGACAAAGGGGGATTGAGGGGGATTTGAAGGCGGGAAAATTGACGTAGATCTATATAAGGATTTTGGGGAGGACAGATGGACAAAATATTTTATGCGCATTCAACCGATTCGTCGGATAAATCTAGTTGGCAGCCGCTCGATGTGCATCTGGAAGGTGTTGCCCAACTGGCCGAAGAATTCGCGGCGATCTTTAAGGCTGACGATTGGGGCCGCGTTGCCGGTCTGCTGCACGATGCTGGGAAAGCAACCGAGGCTTTTCAGCGACGCCTGGAGGGGAGCCCGCAACGGGTCGATCATGCAACCTTCGGTGCGCAACTGGCAGAAGAGAAAGCTGGGCAGCTCGGTTTGTTACTCTCCTACGCGATCGCCGGACACCACGGCGGGGTGCCGGACGGCGGTTCACAGGAGGGAGAATTGCACCATCGGCTCAGGCACGGCAAGGTTCCGCCGGATGTCACACTGCTTTCTGTCGCCAACGTCAAACAGGAGCTTCTTCCGCCATTTCGATTGAGTGCTGAACATGCCGGTTTCAGTCTGGCGTTCTTTACACGGATGGTTTTCTCCTGTTTGGTCGATGCGGATTTCCTCGATACAGAAGGGTTCAGTACGCCGGGGAAAAAAGAGGAAAGGCCGATAGCCGATCTGGAGCAGATCTCAAAGTTGAAAGTATTGCTTGATGACCATCTCATGCTCTTTGCAGAAAAGGCCGAACCGTCACCAATCAACCGGTTGCGGCAAGAGATTCTGGCGCAGTGTCGCGCCAAAGCCAAGTTGCCGCCACAGATCTTTTCCCTGACCGTTCCGACCGGAGGCGGAAAAACCCTTTCATCAATGGCTTTCGCGCTGGACCATGCCGTGGAGAACAAGCTACGGCGAGTGATCTACGCCATTCCCTTTACCTCGATCATCGAACAGAACGCCAAGGTATTTCAGGATATTTTCGGACGAGAACAGGTGCTGGAGAACCATTACAATTACAAAGAGAAGGATGAGCCCGAAGAAGCGACCTACAACCGACGCCGCGGGTTGGCGGCGGAAAATTGGGATGCGCCTCTGGTGGTGACGACCAACGTGCAGTTTTTCGAATCGCTTTTCAGTAACAAGCCCTCCCGCTGTCGCAAGCTGCACAATATCGCCGGAAGCGTGATTGTTCTTGATGAAGCACAGGCGATTCCGACTGAATATCTGGAACCATGTCTGGCTGCTTTGCGCGAACTGGTCGATCATTACGGTTGCACTGTGGTGCTTTGCACCGCGACCCAACCGGCGCTTGATGACAAAAGTAATCTACGCACAGCCCTGCCAGAGATTCACGAAATCATCGGCGCCCCGCAACAACTCTATGAAGAACTGCGTCGCACCCAAGTGAATTTTGTTGGCAAGTTGACGGATGTCGAATTGGCGGTGCGGCTTGATGCGGAAAAACAGGTGTTATGTATTGTTCCCACCAAACCGCAGGCGCGCGCTCTGTTCGAACAACTTCAAAAGAAAGAAGGGGTCTATCACCTCTCGACCAATATGTACCCAGTACATCGCCGCCGGGTACTGGACGAAATCCGTGCCCAACTCAAAGCCAAGAAGACGTGCAGGGTCGTCTCCACCTCGTTGGTCGAAGCCGGCGTTGATCTCGATTTTCCTGTGGTCTATCGGGCCATGGCCGGGCTCGATTCCATTGCTCAGGCGGCGGGGCGCTGTAATCGCGAGGGGCGGATGAATGCATTCGGCGCACTCGGTCAGGTCTACGTCTACGAGCCGGAAAAGACGGCGCGCATGCCCTGGCTCAAGCGCTGTCAGTCCTGTGCGAATGAAACCATGCGCAACTTGCCGGATGCCGACCCATTGGGACTGGTGGCGATGCGGCGTTACTTTGAATTGTTGTACGACATCCAGGAGTTGGATAAAAAACAGATTCTCCCGCGATTGAATCGCTTGACACGAGACCTGTACATGCCGTTCCGCGAGGTTGCCGGTGACTTTCTTTTCATCGAGGACGACACCATCGGGGTGATCGTCCCTATTGAACCGGAGGCACAAGAGCTGGTGCGGGTACTGCGCTACACGGAATTTCCGCGAACAACGCTCAGAAAGTTGCAGCAGTACAGCGTTGCGTTACGGTCCAGGGAGTTTGCCGCGTTCAATGCGGTCGAGATGGTACGTGGGGAATTTCCAGTCCTGTGTAACCTGTCTGCATATAGAAAAGACATTGGTCTAAGTATTGAGGGAAGTGAAGTTTGGAGTCCTGAAGATTTAGTTTCTGATTGATGCTTACTTCATTCATTGAATTTTTATTTGACATTACCTTCTTCTAATTTTACTCTGTGGCGCAAAAAGGAGACTACTATGAGAATCAGAACAAGAGTAGCGCCAGGGAGATCCTGAATATCGAAATTGTTTTGGAGCCCACATAGTGGCCTCATTTATCACCTCTTGAGAGGTGTGGATTGAAATAATGAGGAAAGAAAGCAGAGGAAAAGATGGGCCGCCATTCCGGCGGCCCACGGATTTCGTAATCAGGGAGGAGCCTATGACATTTAACATCAAACTAAGGGTATGGGGTGATTATGCCTGTTTTACCCGCCCCGAAATGAAGGTCGAGCGCGTTTCCTACGACGTGATGACCCCTTCGGCGGCGCGTGGAATTCTCGAAGCAATCCATTGGAAACCGGCGATCCGCTGGGTGATCGATAAGATCCACGTACTGCGCCCCATCAAGTTCGACAACGTGCGTCGCAACGAAGTCAGCTCCAAAATCCCCAAGCCCAACCCCGTCACCGCCATGCGGGACAAGAAACCCCTCTATTTTCTGGTCGACGACGGTGGCAACCGCCAGCAGCGGGCCGCGACGGTGCTCCGCGATGTTGAATATGTCATCGAGGCTCACTTCGAGCTGACCGACAAGGCCGGTCCCGAGGACAACAAGGCCAAGCATGCCGACATCTTTGAACGCCGGGCGCGCAAGGGGCAGTTCTTTCATCAGCCGTCGCTGGGGTGCCGCGAGTTCCCGGCTTCCTTCGAACTGGTCGAGAGCACGGTCCCGGTCTCATGTTATGCCGGCCAGAGCAGAGAACTTGGTTACATGCTCCTCGACATCGACTTCGCCAACAACATGACCCCGCTCTTCTTTCGGGCACAGATGGAGAACGGCGTCATCGCGCCGCCGTCGCCCTTCTCCACGGAGGTGCGCAAATGATACTGCAGGCCCTCAACGGCTATTACGAGCGGATGCTCGACACCCCCGATTCGGGGATGCCGTCCTTTGGTACTAGTTTAGAGAATATTTCATTCGCTCTGGTCCTCGGCGAGGACGGCGGCTTGCGTGGCGTAGAAGACTTACGCGAGCTGGATGGCAAGAAGTTGCGACCGCGTAAGTTGCCAGTTCCAGCAGCGGAGAAGAAGGCTAGTGGTATCAAGGCCAACTTTCTTTGGGATGTCACCGGCTACGTGCTGGGTTGTAACGACAATGGGAAGCAGGAGCGGACTGATCGTTGTCATGCTGCCTTTATCGAACTGCTAAAAAATAGTTGCGACGCTACCGATCCTGGCCTGAAGGCGGTCCTTGCCTTTCTGGATGAAAGGAAAGGGATGGAGATCGCTACCCGTGACGATTGGTCCGAGATCTGTGGCACCAACTTGGTCTTCCGGCTGGATGGCGTGCCGGGGTTTATACACGACCGGCCGGCGGCACGCAAAGCTTGGGAGGCTTGCCTAGCCCACCGTGGCACGGAGGATTTAGGGCAATGTCTGGTTTCAGGTCTTGAGCGGCAACCGATTGCCCGACTCCATCCGTCGATCAAGGGGGTGCGGGATGCCCAATCCTCTGGAGCCTCTATTGTCTCCTTCAACCTTTCCTCCTTCGGTTCTTACGGTAAGGACCAGTCATTCAATGCTCCCGTCAGCCAGAAAGCGGCCTTTGCCTACACAACGGCGCTGAACATATTGCTGTCGCGCGACAGCCGCCAGAAGATGGTTATCGGCGATGCCACTTACGTTTTTTGGGCCTCCTGTCGTAATCCGTTGGAAGCATTTTTCGCCGACTTTATTGACCCCCCCACCGAAGCAACGGACTCTTCCGTCACGCAGGACGACCAACAGACCACCGATGAAATTCGCGGTCTTCTAAAAACGATCCGCGACGGACGTAAGGCGACCGATTTTTTACCCCAACTGGATGAGGATATCCAGTTCTACATTCTCGGCCTGGCCCCCAATGCCGCGCGGCTGTCGATCCGCTTCTGGGAGGCAAACAGCTTAGGAACGTTGCTGGGGCGGGTCGGCAAACACTACGATCAGCTCAACATCGTGCGCCAGTTCGACTACGAGCCTGAGTTTCCGCCCTTGTGGCGACTGCTGTGTCAAACCGCCTGCCTCGGCAAGTCCGAGAACATCTCGCCGGTGCTGGCTGGCGGCATGGCTCGTGCCATCCTCACCGCGGCGCGCTATCCGCAGAATCTGTTGCCCGTGGTGCTGGAACGCATTCGCGCCGAGCATAACGTCACTTATTTTCGCGCCGCGCTACTTAAAGCCTATCTGCTGCGCAATACATCCATGAAGGAGGTTCCCGTGTCTCTCGATCTCAACCGGACCGATCGGCCTTACCTGCTGGGGCGACTCTTCGCCGTGCTGGAAAAGGCTCAGGAAGAAGCCATCCCCAATACCAATGCCACTATCAAGGACCGTTACCTGGCGGCTGCGGCCGCCACACCGGGACAGGTATTCCACATGCTGCTGAAGAACTCGGCCAACCACATCGCCAAGCTGAAGAAAGACACGGAAAGAAAAGGACGCGCTTTTTATTACGACGTCATGACACAGGACATCATTGCCGGATTTTCCGATTATCCCAAAACCATGAAGGCCGAGGAACAGGGCCTATTCATGATTGGCTACTACCATCAGCGCAAAGACTTTTTCACTAAAAAAACTCAGGAGGGCTAAACCATGACCACAATTGCCAACCGCTATGAATTCGTTCTGTTGTTCGATGTTGAAAACGGAAATCCCAACGGCGACCCCGACGCCGGCAACATGCCGCGCTTCGATCCGGAGACCGGTCACGGGCTGGTTACCGACGTTTGCTTAAAGCGTAAAATCCGTAATCATGTGGCGCTAGCCAAAGAGAGTGCTCAAGGGTTCAATATTTATATACAGGAAAAGTCGGTGCTCAATCAGACTCATGAGATGGCCTACAAGGCCTTCGAATTGAAGTCCGAAGCCAAAAAGTTGCCGAAGGCTGTCGCGGACGCGCAAAAGATCACCGGCTGGATGTGTGCGAACTTCTATGATATCCGTAGCTTCGGTGCGGTCATGACTACCGAAGTCAATTGTGGGCAGGTGCGTGGTCCGGTACAACTGGCGTTCGCCAAGAGCGTCGAACCGATCGTATCGCAGGAGATAAGCATCACCCGCATGGCGGTGACCAACGAAAAGGATCTGGAAAAAGAGCGGACCATGGGGCGCAAACACATCGTTCCTTACGGTCTGTACGTTGCTCACGGTTTTGTCTCTGCGCCACTGGCGGAGAAGACCGGCTTCAACGAAGAAGATCTTGAGCTACTCTGGAACGCGCTGGCCAACATGTTTGAGCATGACCGTTCCGCCGCTAGGGGGATGATGAGCAGTCAGAAACTTTTTGTCTTCAAACATCGGGACAAACTCGGCAATGCTCCCGCGCACAAACTTTTCAATCTGATCGATATCCAGCGCAAAACAGGATCAGAAGGGCCAGCACGGTCGTTCAAGGACTACACCGTCAGCGTGGGAACAGCTCCTGACGGTGTTGAAATCATTGAAAAGCTTTGATGCCGAAAGTCGGGCACCCCGTCGGGGTGCCCCTACGAGGGACAATCATGAACCAGCCACAACCGGTCATGCTCTCCGCACTTGAGCACTATAGCTACTGCCCGCGTCAGTGCGCCCTGATCCATGTCGAACAGGTGTGGAGCGAAAATCTCTACACCATGCGCGGCCGGGACGTGCATGAGCATGTAGACGAGGTCTCGTCTCACGAGCAGGGGAGCGTCCGCAGCGAGCGGGCGCTCCCCCTCTGGTCGCGGCGACTGAATCTGGTCGGAAAGGCTGATCAGGTGGAGTTTTATGGCGATCTCCCTTATCCGGTCGAATACAAGTCGGGCCGGCAACGCAAGGGTCATCACGAAACCTTGCAGCTCTGCGCCCAAGCCCTTTGCCTCGAAGAGATGTTCGGTGTGACCGTCGATAAGGGGGCGCTCTACTGGCATGGCTCACGGGAACGCCGCGAGATAGTCTTCAGCGACGCCATGCGTGATGAAGTAGCAAAGGTGGCGGCGGCGGTCGGCGCATTATTGGAAAACGATATGCTGCCGCCACCGGTGAATGATAAGCGTTGCGAGGGGTGTTCGCTGCGGGAAGCGTGTCTGCCTGCCGTCGTCGCTGATCAGGGGCGAAGCCGTCGGGCGGTGCGGGAGTTGTTCATGATTGAGGAATCGAATCCCCCCCGGCCCCCCTTTTCCAAAGTGGGGTGACAATCAGGCGAGGATGGCGGGCATTCAGATGGATTTAACGGTTCGATCTTGTTAATTCCCCCTTTGACAAAGGGGGATTGAGGGGGATTTCAGAAACATGCTCGAATACAATCTTAATCTGAAAGAGCCGTCCCGTGCGTTGCGCAAGAGCATGACCGATGCCGAGCGTCTGCTTTGGTCGCATTTGCGTGGAAAACAGTTGCTGGGGGTACAGTTTTATCGACAGAAACCGATTGGGCACTTTATCGTCGATTTTTATGCTCCGGCTGCAAAACTGGTTATCGAGGTGGACGGCAGCCAACATTCCGAGCCGGAACACCGGCAGAAGGACATGGCTAGAGATCAATATCTTGCACAAGAGGGATTGATGATCATGAGATTTGACAATATGCAGGTATTAAAAGAGACAGAGGCGGTTCTGGAGGAGGTATTTGTCGCGATGCAGAGGGCGTTGGCAAATGCCCCCGGCCCCCTTTTGCAAAGGGGGGAGGTAACATCATGAAGCAGTTGCTGAATACTCTTTTTGTCATGACTCAGGGCGCTTACGTTCATCTGGATCACGAAACGGTCAAGGTCGAAATCGAGGGCAAGACCCAGATGCAGGTGCCGTTGCACCACCTCGGCAGTATCGTCACCATGGGCAATGTTATGCTCAGCCCCTTTATCATGGCGCGTTGCGCTGACGATGGCCGGGCATTGGTGATCCTCGATCGCAACGGCAAGTTCAAATGCCGTGTGGTCGGCAAGACCAACGGCAACGTGTTGCTGCGCCAAGTGCAGTACGAGACGGTGCGCGATGGGGAGAAAGCCGCTCCCATTGCCCGCAACATCGTCGCCGGAAAGATCAAGAATACCCGGCAGGTCGTCATGCGGTCGGCCCGAGAGAGCGGCCTTTCCGAAGAAAAAGCAGCTTTACATCAAACTACTGTCGTATTGGGCGAGGTGCTGTTTCAGCTTAAAGACAGCCGTGAACTCGATCACATTCGCGGGCTCGAAGGGGAGGCCGCCCACTGTTATTTTTCGGTCTTCGACCAGATGGTCAAACCGGCCGAGCGGGAGACTTTCCGCATGAACGGCCGCAACCGCCGACCGCCCCTCGATCCGATCAACGGGCTGTTGTCGTTCCTTTATACCCTGCTCCTCAACGACTGCATCAGCGCCGTCGAAGGGGTGGGGCTCGACAGCCAGATGGGTTTTCTCCATGCTCTGCGGCCGGGGCGGCCATCGTTGGCCCTCGATCTGATGGAAGAATTTCGGGCGGTGGTGGCGGATCGTCTGGCGTTGACCCTGATCAACCGTAAACAGATTACGGAGAAGCATTTTGAAATTCGCCCCGGTGGTGCCACTTATCTGAACGATGCCGGTCGCAAAGAGGTGATCGTCGCCTGGCAGAAGCGCAAGCAAGAGGAGATCGAACATCCTGTGTTGGCAGAAAAGATCCCTTTTGGACTCGGTCCGCATGTGCAGGCCCGCTTGCTGGCCCGGCATCTGCGCGGGGATCTGGAGGAATACACACCGTTGTTGTTCGTCTGAACGCGGGAAATCCCCCCCGGCCCCCCTTTTCCAAAGGGGGGAGTGTTCGCGTTATTGGTTTTGTAAGGAGGGTAGAATGTGGGTGGTGGTCTGTTATGACGTCAATACCGAGACTAAGGCGGGACGGCGGCGTTTGCGGCGGGTTGCGCAGGTTTGCAAAAATTTTGGCCAGCGGGTGCAACTCTCGATCTTTGAATGCCAGGTCAACGAGATGCAATACGAGGATTTGCGCCGCAAGCTTCTGAAAGAAATGAATCAGCATATGGATAGCCTGCGTATTTACCGCATCACCGAGCCGCGTGAGCGCCACATGGAAAGTTTTGGAACAATGCGGACGATCTTTTTTGACGAAGAGCCATTAATTGTTTGAGCCGCGAACCGGTTGCTCTTGCGAAAATTCCGGGCGGTTCGCGATCGGGCAACAAGCTAATATTACGAAGAAAACAGGAAGGAGAAGTGAGCGGGATTTCCCTGCTCAGGTAAAAATGACAGGTTCGCGAAAAGTAATGCGCAACTTGTCGAATCTGTTGCCATAAAAATGGTGACAGAAGCACCCGGCCGCAAGGCCGGGTGAGGATTGAAACCGCGAATTACGAGAACTATGGTGGAAGAGGAATAGAAGCACCCGGCCGCAAGGCCGGGTGAGGATTGAAACTTGCCGCTCACGAGTCGGTCGAAGTGGTAGCCGAGAAGCACCCGGCCGCAAGGCCGGGTGAGGATTGAAACTGTATCGACGCCTACAGCAAAACAAAGCGGGTGAGGATTGAAGCAAATCTTGCACTCCAGGTCTTCGGGTCTGATCATGAAGCACCCGGCCGCAAGGTCGGGCGTGAATTTGTCTAAAAGTCCCCCTTTGTCAAAGGGGGATTTAGGGGGATTTGCTTGGTCGCGAGTTTAAATCCCCCCCGGCCCCCCTTTTTCAAAGGGGGGGGCTGAATAGTGACTAAAAGAACGATCATATTGACAATTCTGCAAGGAGTGCCGTACATTCACCTCTTTACTTTTGTTACTATCGCCTCGAATGGAAAACACTCCTTTGTCTGAAAATTACTTTCCGCCAAATAACACTGATCCACGTCGCGCCATGGTTGTGACCGGCGAAGCCTCCGGGGATCTGCACGGCGCCAATCTGATCCGGGCTGCGCAGGGTATTGATCCGGAGCTCTCTTTTTTCGGCGTTGGCGGTGAGCAGATGGCTGCGGCCGGATGTGAGATCATCATCCCCGGCAAGACCATCTCGGTCATGGGGATTGTCGAAGTCATCGGACACTTTCCGATCATCTGGCGGACCTTTCAACGCCTCAAGAAGATTTTGCAGGGGGAGCAGCGCCCTGATCTCCTCATCCTTATCGACTTCCCGGATTTTAATCTTCGCCTCGCCGCAGTCGCTAAAAAGCTTGGTATTCCCGTCCTTTACTATGTCAGCCCGCAGGTCTGGGCGTGGCGACGGGGGAGGGTGAAGAATATTGCTAAAGTTGTCGACCGTCTTGCGGCTATTCTCCCCTTCGAACCGCCCCTGTATGCCGGACTTGATATCGACGTCGAGTATGTCGGCAATCCCCTTACTGATCAGGTGCAGATCAGCGAGGAGCGCGAACCTTTGCTGCGTCGACTTGGAATCCCTTCTGGCTCTCCGGTTGTCGGGCTCTTTCCTGGCAGTCGCGGTACGGAACTGCGCTATAATCTGCCGACCCTGCTGGCAACCGCACGGATCGTCATGCAGGAGCATCCGTCGGTTCATTTCCTTTGCCCGGTCGCTTCCACTCTCGGGACAGAACGGCTTGGCGCCGCGATTGCAGAGGCCGGCGGAGCTGACCTGCCCCTGACTCTCGTTGCCGAGTCGGTTTACAATGTCGCCAATGCTTGTGACGCTGTTCTCGCGGTTTCGGGGACGGTGACCTTGCAAGTCGCCCTGGTCGGTACGCCGCTGTTGCTCATTTACCGGGTGGCGCCCTTGACCTATGCCATTGGCCGGCATCTGATCAAGGTCCCTTTTATCGGTTTGCCGAATATTATCGCCGGTCAGGAAGTTGCTGGTGAATTTGTTCAGGACGCCGCCGATCCACAGCTCCTTGGCGCTGAACTCAACGCTATTCTTTCTGATCCGGCACACGCCGCTGCTTTGCGGCAAGGGTTGGCACTGGTCAGGGAGAAGATCGGTCCGGGCGGTTGCTCGGAACGGGTGGCGCAGATGGCGGTAGAGATGAGCCGCGGGCAGGTTCGCCGCAAAGGACAGTCATGTTAGACAAGCGTTCCCTTTACCGTCGTCTCTGGATTTATATCAAACCGCATCGCGGCCGCATTGCCCTGTCGATGTTCGGCTCTCTCCTTTGTGCCGGAGCCGATGGCTCGATGGCCCGACTGATTCAACCTTTTGTCGACAAGGTGATTGTCGCCAAAGATGCGGAGATGATTTTTCTTGTCCCCTGGCTGATTCTGGGTTTGCAACTGGTCAAGGCCACCGGGCGCTACCTGCAGGAATACTTTATCAAGACCGCCGGTCAGTTGGCGATTCAATCGATTCGCAACGATCTCTTTAGCCACGTCATGCATCTGTCGATGCGATTTTTTGGCAAAAATCCGACGGGCGTCCTCATGTCGAAACATCTCAACGACGTGCAGTCACTGCAAAGTTCTCTGGCTGAGGTCCTGGTCGGAGCGATGCGTGATCTTGTCACCTTAATTGCTTTGATCGGTGTTGCTTTTTATACCGACTGGAAGATGGCAGCGATTGCGTTTGTCGTTTTGCCTCTGGCTGCCTGGCCGATCAGTCTTATCGGTCAGCGCATCAAGAGTTATGCGCGCAAAGGGCAGGGGATTATGGGGGAGCTGTCGCGGACCCTCGAACAGTCCTTCTCCGGAGTCAAGGTGATCAAGGGTTTTGGCTCAGAAGCGGAGATCTCTTCCCGTTTTAAAATGGAAAACTTGTCGTACTACCAGACATTGAGTAAGGTTTTCAAGTACGATGCCGGCTCCTCCCCCTTTATCGAGATCGTCACCGGTATCGGCATGTTTGCGATTATCCGCTACGGCATGGAGCAGGTGCAGAATGGGGTGATGACGGTCGGTCAGCTCTTCTCGATTTGCGGCGCCATCATGTTGATGTACGCACCGTTCAAACGTCTGACCAAGTTTAATAATTATCTGCAGATAGCGATGGGGGCGGCGGAGCGGGTCTTTGCGGTGCTCGACGAGCCGCTGGAAATTCGCGATCAGGAAAAGGCCATCGATCTTGGCGCGGCCACCGGGGCTGTTGTCTTTGACGATGTCTCTTTTGCTTATGATGACGATCAACCTGTCCTGTCGAATCTGTCTCTTTCCGTTAATCCGGGCGAAGTTGTTGCCCTGGTAGGACCGAGCGGTGCGGGAAAGACGACGATTTCTGCCCTGTTGTGTCGCTTTTATGATGCAACCTCCGGCGTCATCACTATCGACGGTCACAATATCACAGAAATTACCCTGGCCAGTCTCAAGCAGAATCTGGCGATGGTCGACCAGGAATCCTTCCTTTTCAACGAAACGATTGCCGACAATATCCGTTTCAGTAAACCGCAGGCAACGGATGCCGAGGTCATAGCGGCAGCGAAGCAGGCTTATGCCGATGAATTTATTGCCGCTCTGCCGCAAGGGTATCAAACACGCATCGGTGATCGCGGATTACGCCTCTCCGGCGGTCAGCGTCAGCGGATCTGTATTGCCCGGGCGCTGCTGCGCAATGCGCCGATTTTGATCCTCGACGAAGCGACCAGTGCCCTTGATACCGAGAGTGAAGCGATGGTGCAGCAGGCGCTGCTTAATCTCATGCACAACCGTACGACGTTTGTCATTGCTCATCGCCTCTCCACCATCATGCATGCGGACAAGATTGTTGTGCTTGAACAGGGGCACATTGTCGAGGTCGGGCGTCATGGCGAACTTCTTGAACATGAAAACGGTCTTTATCGCCGTCTCTACGACATGCAGTTCCGGGAGGGGGGATGAAGAAAGGCGGCTTTCTGGAACGCTGTCTAACGGCGACGCTGCCCCCTATCGCCGCTGCGCTGATGTGGTCGGTTTATCACCTGAATCGTTGCGAAGTTCTCGATGAAGAGCAAGTTGATATCCTGCGCCGTGAAGGCAGGGGAGTGATCCTGAGCTTTTGGCATGAACAGCTCTTTCTGATGGTCCTCGGTTATCACGGCCCCGGCGGCCGGGCTCTTGTCAGTGGCTCTCGCGATGGCGAGTTACTAGCGCGGACGATGACCTTTTTCGGGCTGGGAGTGGTACGCGGTTCTTCCCGACGCGGCGGTCAGGCGGCGTTTCGCGAGATGGTGCAGTTCGGTAAAGGGCCTCTCGATTTGATTATCACGCCTGACGGTCCGACCGGACCACGCCGGGAACTCAAGGATGGCATCGTCGAACTGGCGCGTATCACCGGTCGTCCCGTCGTCCCATTGTGTTTTGTCAGCAGTCGCGGCCATCGCTTTGCGTCCTGGGATCGTTTCGTTCTCCCTTATCCTTTTGGTCGCGGTGTCTACGCTTATGGCGAGGCGATCCGCTATCTCCCCGGCGAAGCAATTGAATCTTTCAAAGGACGGATCCAGGCGGCAATGGATGCCAATGAAGCCCGGGCCATTGCCCGACTGGAGAGCTATGGCCTTCGCGCTGTATGATCTCACCCTCCTCCTGATTGCCGCCGGGATGATCCCCTGGTATCTTTTACGCCGCGTCTTCGGCCTGCGCTCGCGCAGTGGCCTGCGTGAACGCTTCGGTTGCTACGCACCCCAACGTTTGTCGGCGATCAAGGGCCGACCGGTAATCTGGATTCATGCTGTTTCCGTTGGCGAGACGCGGGCTGCGATCCCCTTGATCAAGGGGTTGCGGCAGGCGTGGCCCGATCATGCCCTGGTCCTCACCAATGTCACCGAGACCGGCCACGAAGTCGCCAGTGCGATAACCGAACTCGATCTCTGTCTCTTTTTTCCCCTCGACCTTTCTTTTGTTATCCGCCGCGTCCTTGCCCGGCTCAAGCCGACCCTGATTGTTATTGTTGAAACCGAGATCTGGCCGAATCTGATCCGCGCCGCAGCGCTGTGCCATGTTCCCCTGGCGCTGGTCAACGGTCGGATCTCGGATCGCTCTTATCCCCGCTACCGGCGCTTCCAGAGAATTCTTGCCCCGCTTTTGCAACAGGTTACTCTTTTCAGCATGCAATCGGCCATTGACAGCGAGCGGATTATTGCCCTCGGTGCCGGCCCTGCGAACGTTATCAGCAGCGGCAATCTTAAATTCGATATGCCAATGAATCTGGCTGAAGCCGATCCGGCGCTGTTGCGCTTGCGCTATCGTCTGCCCGCTCATCTCCCCATCTGGATCTGCGGCAGCACCCACGACGGCGAAGAAGCCACGCTGCTGCAATGTTACCGCACTCTCCTGGAGCAGAAAGAAGAGCTCGTCCTGATTCTCGCTCCCCGCCACCCGCCGCGCGTACCGGCAGTTTGTGACCTCTTGACCGCCCGGAATTTTCCTTATCGCCGGCGCAGCCAGTTGCAGGAAACAGATTCGCTCCTGGCACCAGGGGAAGTCCTGCTCGTCGATACCCTGGGTGAACTCCTTCCGCTTTATGCCGCGAGTGATCTGGTCTTTGTCGGCGGCAGTCTCGTCCCGATCGGCGGCCACAACCTCCTGGAGGCGGCGCTGGTCAGCCGTCCGGTCATCTTTGGACCGCATATGCATAACTTTCGCGACATCTCGCAATTGATCCTCAACGCCGGAGCGGGAAGCCAGGTACAGTCCGAAGAGGAGTTGCCGGCTCTGATTACCCGCTATCTGCACGATTTGCCATTACGGCAACAACAGGGAGCAGCCGGACACCAGCTCATTGCTGCCCATACCGGCGCCACGGCCCGGACGGTGGCCCTGTTGCGGACTTTGGTGTAGGCCATGAAGCAGCGCTGGCGCCGCTTTGCTGAAGAGCCGCTGCATGCGGCGACCTTCCTGCCCTGGCTCTTTCTCGTCCCTTTCGGATGGGTTTACGGGGTCGGGCAGCGTCTCCGTGCGTGGCTTTACCGCTGCGGCGTCTTGCGCTCTTACCGCGCACCGCAGCCGGTGATTTCGGTCGGCAATCTCACCGTCGGCGGTACCGGCAAGACGCCGGTCGTCGACGCTATTGTCCGTCATCTGCTGTTACGCGGTGAGCGTCCAGCTGTTATCAGTCGCGGTTATGGCGGACAGATTCGTCGCGGGGTGGCGTTCGTCAGCCGAGGTGTCGGGCAGGGACCACTCCTGTCGGCCCGGCACTGTGGCGACGAACCATTTCTCCTGGCACGCCGTAATCCCCAGGCGGTGGTGATCGTGGCGCCGTGCCGCATTGCGGGGGTCAAAGCGGCGATTCGCGATTGTGGCGCGACAATGATCCTCCTCGACGACGGTTTTCAACATCTGGCAGTGCAGCGCGATCTCGATATCCTCCTCCTTGATGCCCGCCGTCCCCTCGGCAACGGCAGTGTCCTCCCCGCTGGTCTGCTACGCGAACCAGCGGCTGCCCATCGTCGTGCCGGGCTCTGCCTCCTGACCCGCGACGAAGGACTCGGCGCTCCGGCTCCCTTTGCCGCACCGACGACCCTTCGTTGCCGCCATCGCCTGGCCGCGGAGTTTGTCGCTCTTGATGGCACGGTACAGAGAGTGACCGATTTTAGTGGGCTGCGTGGCGTTGCTTTTGCCGGGATTGCCAACCCGGTGAATTTTTTCCAGGCGCTAAAGGCGCTGGGGCTGGAAATCATTGACACCATCGCCCTGAATGATCATGCGGACTTTAGTGCTGAAACCCTGAAGAAGCTTGAACAAGCCTCTTTAACCGCCGATTTTTTCGTGACGACAGAGAAAGACGGTGTTAAACTTCGCCCTTCGGATTTACCGCTCCCCTGCTTTCAGGCCCTTCTCGAACTGGAGTTTGCTCCGACGGGCCAACTGGAAGAGATTGTCGACACCCTTTTATCGCGAACGAGAAAGTTATGAATCTGACCTCCCGGCTCCTTGAAATCATTGCCTGTCCCAAATGCAAAGGGCCGCTCCTCCTCTCCATGGCCAGCGATGCTCTCCTTTGCCAACACTGTGCCTTGTCCTATCCGATACGTGATGAAATTCCGGTTCTTCTCATTGATGAAGCCTTGCCTCTCACGGCGCAGCCCTGAAACGGTCCTTATGTCAATCGATACGCAGATTTCTGCCTACTTTGCCCGCCATGCCCAGGTGTTCGCCAGCACCGTCCCGGAACTGACGCCGCAAATTTGTCGTTGTGCGCAACTCCTGGCGAACGCTTTGGCCGAGGGCAGGAAGATCCTGATCGCCGGCAACGGCGGTTCCGCCGCTGATGCGCAGCACTTTGCCGCTGAGCTGGTCGGTCGTTTTCTGCTCGAACGGCGCGGGCTGCCGGCGATTGCCTTGACCACCGATAGCTCGATCCTCACTGCCGTCGCCAACGATTACGGTTTTGAACAGATCTTTTCCCGTCAGGTCGAAGCCTTGGCCAATCCCGGAGATGTCGTCATCGGTATCTCTACCAGCGGCAATTCGGCAAATATCCTCGCTGCCCTCGCGACCGCGAAGCAGTGCGGCTGCATTACTATCGGCCTCCTTGGTCGTGACGGTGGCGCCATTGCTGCGCACGTCGATCTCTCCCTGATCGTGACCTGCGCTGAAACGCCGCATATTCAGGAGATGCACGTTACGATTATTCACCTTCTCTGCAAACTGATTGAAGAGCAACTCTTTGCCCAACCGGGAGCCACTTCATGAAGATTGACCGGCTGTTGCTCGAACGTTTTCTCCTTCGTCTGCCGAAGCTGCGCACCCTGGTCGTCGGTGATTTGATGCTCGATGAGTATTTGTGGGGAAAGACGGAGCGGATCTCTCCGGAAGCACCGGTGGCGATTGTCGATGTTTCCCGCGATGATCTGCGTCTCGGCGGTGCCGGTAATGTCATCAATAATCTCGCGACGTTCGGTTGTCAGGTTGCCGTCCTCAGCGTGGTCGGTGATGACAGAGATGGCCATAAACTGGCAGATTGTCTGGCAGCCAAAGGGATTGCCAGTTCCGGCATCATCTTTGAATCCGGCCGTTTAACCACACGCAAGACCCGGATTCTTGCCGGCCATCAGCAGGTGTTGCGGATCGACCGGGAGATCCGGGCACCGATCAGCACTGCCAGTGAAGATCAGATTTTGGCGTCTGCCTGCGCTGCTCTCGCGCACTGCGACCTTCTTCTGCTCTCGGATTATTGCAAGGGTGTCCTCACGGATCGGATAACGATGGCCTTGATTGCCCTGGCCAATCAGTTGCGGGTGCCGGTGGTTGTCGATCCCAAGGGGGAGAGCTATCGCAAATATCGCGGCGCCACCTTGTTGACTCCCAACCGCAAAGAAGCACAATTGGCAACTGGCATTGCCATCACAGATACCACGTCTCTCGAAGCGGCCGGCAAAGCCCTTTGTGCCTCTTTGGCCCTCAATGCCCTCCTCATTACCCGCAGCGAAGAAGGGATGAGTATCTTTTATCCCGACGGTCGTCATCTCCCCTTGCCGACGGTGGCCCGCGAAGTCTTCGATGTCTCCGGCGCCGGCGATACTGTCCTCGCCCTGATGGGGGTCGGACTTGCTGCCGGTCTCGATTTTGCCCAGGCCGCGCAGATCGCCAACCTTGGTGCCGGGATCGTCGTGGCCAAGCTCGGTACCTCGACCGTGACGACAGATGAACTGCTGCGCGCGGCAATGAGTCAGGACGATGAACCGCAGAGCAAGATTCATGATCGCGCCATTGTCGCCCGCTTTCTCAGCGCCGAACGGGAACGGGGCAAAAAGATCGTCTTCACCAATGGCTGTTTTGATCTCCTGCATGTCGGTCACGTCAAATATTTGCAGCAGGCGCGACGTCTTGGAGATCTCCTCGTCCTCGGTCTCAATACCGACGCCTCGATTCGCCGTCTCAAAGGGCCGAAACGCCCGCTCATTGACGAAGAAGAGCGCGCCCATATTCTCGCTGCACTCTCTTGTATCGACTACGTTGTCCTCTTTGACGAAGAGACCCCTTATGAACTGATTCAGCTCCTCCGTCCCGACATCCTCGTCAAAGGCGGGGATTACACCGTGGAAGGGGTGGTTGGCCATGATCTTGTCGAAGGGTGGGGGGGGCGAGTTGAGCTGATCACCTTTGTCGACGGTAAATCGACGACCTCGACGATCGAAAAGATTCTCGAAGCTTACCGGGATCAAGCGTGAGCAGGCAGCAGAAGTTACCTGCGGGGGTCACCCTTAACAAAGCGATTTTCCTTGATCGGGACGGTACGATCAATGTGGAAAAGGACTATCTCATCGATCCGGCGGAACTGGTTCTCCTCCCTGGAGTCGGGGAGGCTCTGCGGCGCGGTCAAGAGGCCGGCTTTCTGCTGATCGTTGTCACTAATCAGTCAGGAGTGGCTCGCGGTTACTTTACTGCCAGCGCCGTTGAGGAGCTGCACGATCATCTGCAAAGGGAGTTGTTTTCTTTCGGTGTCCGCATCGATGCCTTCTACCTCTGCCCGCACCACCCAGAACATGGCGCCGGTCCCTGTCACTGTCGTAAGGGGGAGCCGGGGATGTTGTTGCAGGCGGCGCGTGAACACCATATCGATCTTGCGGCTTCCTGGATGATCGGCGACAAACGTTCTGATGTCGAGGCCGGGATCAATGCCGGCTGCCGTTCGATCCTGGTGCGCACCGGTTACGGGAGGCAGGAAGAGCTGGGGCTGCCGCCGTCTACTTTGATTGCCGATTCGCTGACTACAGCAATCGAGCTGGTACTTGCAAAAAAATAATCGACGCTGTCGATTGCGCAGACGCATCGATCCTATTTCTGAAAGGTAAATAAGCATGTTCGCATTTAAAGTCAAAGATCTCGCCCTTGCCAAGCTCGGTCGTAAAGAGATGGATCTCGCTGAAGTGGAAATGCCGGGGTTGATGGCTCTGCGGGCTGAATTCGGTGCGACTCAGCCCCTCAAGGGGGCACGGATTACCGGTTCCCTGCATATGACCATTCAGACGGCGGTGCTCATCGAAACCCTCATTGCTCTCGGCGCCGAAGTGCGCTGGGCGTCTTGCAATATCTTCTCGACCCAGGATCAGGCGGCAGCGGCGATCGTTGTCGGCAAGAACGGCACCCCGGAAAATCCACAGGGGATTCCGGTCTTTGCCTGGAAGGGTGAGACCCTTAACGAGTACTGGTGGTGCACCGAGCAGGCTTTGGCCTGGCCGGACGGCAAACTGCCGAATATGATTCTCGATGATGGCGGTGATGCAACGATGATGGTCCTCAACGGCGCACAATGGCAGGAAAAGGGCGTACCTGCCCTCAGTGCTGACGATCCTGAAGACTGGATGGAGTTCGTGGCCTGTTTGCAGTCGTCCATTGCCGAAAAGCGTCTCGACTGGGTGGCAATACGCAACAGCATCAAAGGGGTGACCGAAGAGACGACGACCGGTGTTCATCGCTTGTATCAGTTGCAGGAAGAAGGGAAGCTCCCCTTCCCGGCGATGAATGTCAACGATTCAGTGACCAAGAGCAAGTTTGATAACGTCTATGGTTGCCGGCATTCTCTGGTTGACGGCATCATGCGCGCCACCGATGTCATGCTCTCTGGAAAAGTTGCGGTCGTTTGCGGCTATGGCGATGTCGGTAAAGGCTGTGCTCAGTCGCTGCGCGGCCAGGGGGCTCGTGTCATCGTCACCGAGATCGATCCGATCTGTGCGCTGCAGGCGGCGATGGAAGGTTACCAGGTCAGCACCATCGAAGATGTCGTCGCCAGCGCCGACCTCTTTGTCACCGCCACTGGCAACTTTAATGTCATTACTGCCGAGCACATGTCGCAGATGAAGCACAGTGCCATCGTCGGCAACATCGGCCACTTTGATAACGAGATCGATATGGCGGCGCTCGCCAAAGTGCCGGGGATCCAGAAGATCAACGTCAAAAATCCCCAGGAACATGGTAACCAGGTCGATCAGTGGCTCTTCCCCGATGGCCATGCCATCATCGTTCTCGCTGAAGGGCGCCTGCTCAATCTCGGCTGCGCCACTGGCCATCCCTCCTTTGTCATGTCGAACAGCTTCAGCAATCAGGTCATCGCTCAGATCGAGATCTTCTGTCATCCCGAGCGTTATAGAAATGAAGTCTATGTCCTGCCCAAGCAGCTTGACGAGAAGGTGGCCCGTCTCCACCTCGGCAAACTTGGCGTCCGTTTAACCACCCTGACCCAGAAGCAGGCCGATTATCTCGGTCTGCCGATAGCGGGGCCGTACAAGAGCGATCGCTACCGTTATTAGGATTAAGGTTTCTTGCCTTTGATCTTGACCTGCGCTGCGGAATGGATTATATTCCGCCCCGCACTAAGTGCTGTCGGGGGTGTGGTGAAATAGGTAGACGCACTGGACTCAAAATCCAGCGGGCGCAAGCCCATGTCGGTTCGATTCCGACC
>DIKR01000085.1 GCA_002424625.1 Desulfuromonadaceae bacterium UBA5613 | reverse complement strand
TGGTTGGGGACGATATCCAGGATCTGTCCCATCGACCAACGATGCAGCTCGGCGACCAGCGCCTCATAGTCCTGCTCTGAACCGATTTCGGGATTGAGGCTGTTCTGGTCGAGAATGTCGTAGCCATGCCGACTCCCGGTGCTGGCCTTGAAATAGGGGGAGGTGTAGAGGTCGCTGATGCCGAGGCGATGCAGATAAGGAACAATCTCCCGGGCGGCACTGAAGCGGAAGTCTGAATTGAACTGGAGGCGGTAGGTCGATAACGGTATGCGCAGTCCCTGGCAGTTCATAGCTCTCCTCTACTCGCCACGCGCCGGCGACAGTTGGCGGTAAACGATAACGCCAAAAGGAGCCAGGGTCGGGAAGGTTTCAGGGCGGGCCGAAGCGACGACAATATTTTGCCCCGGCGGTGAGTGCCCCGCAGAATCGAGGAGAACCTGCAGCGCGCCGGCCAGCAGCGGCGGGCGCAGCACCCGGCCTTGATCGCTGTAGTTGAAGAGGCAGAGGATCTCATCACCCCCGGCCCGCCGGATGACGGCCAACAGCTGTTCGTCCGCATCGGCGATGATTTCCATCCCTGCCCGGTCGAGGTTGGCAAGAGGCGGATACTCTCTGCGCAAGCGGATCAGTTCACGATAGAAAGTGAAGAGCGATCGCTTCTCCCCCTGCTGCCGCTGCGTTGGATCTATTTTTGCCGACAGGAAGGTGCTTTCGGCCTGGGGGTCGGGCGGGTGCCCCTGCCAGGCGAACTGGAGAAATTCATCATTCCGTCCCTGCCGGACTGCTGCGACCAGCTCCGGATCGCCATGACTGATAAAGTAAGGGAAGGGTGCGGTCTCCGCGTACTCCTCGCCCATAAAGAGGAGCGGCAGATAAGGGGAGAGGAGGACCGTGGCCGCGGCAAGTTGCAGCTGCGACAGCGTCAGGTGTTCGCTGAGCCGCTCGCCGCGCATGCGGTTCCCGACCTGGTCATGGTTCTGGGAAAAGACCAGCAGCTGGCGGGGGGGAATCTCCGCCGAGGAGGCACCATGGCGGCGACGCCGATAAGGGGAATAGTCGCCGGCCATCACAAATCCGGCGCGGAAACTCTTGACCAGCGGGGGAAATCCTCCGAAGTCGCAAAAATATCCGGAACAATCGCCGGTTAACAGGGTGCGGAGAGCATGATGGAAGTCGTCACACCACTGGGCGTCGAGGCCGTAGCCCCCGTGCCGGTGATCGATGACCAGCCGCGGATCGTTCAGATCGCTTTCGGCGATCACATAAGCCGGCCAGCCGCGCTCAGCGGCGAGCGCGTGCACCGCCTCGGTCAGTTCGGCAAGGATATGACGGGCGCTGAAGTCAAAGATGCCATGCACTGCATCGAGGCGCAGGCCGTCGAAGTGGTACTCGCGCAGCCAATAACAGGCATTGGCGATAAAGAAGTGGCGCACGCCATCGCTGTCCGCGCCGTCAAAGTTGACTGCATCGCCCCAGGGGGTGCGGTAACGATCGGTGAAGTAGGGGCCAAAGGCGTGGAGGTAGTTTCCTTCCGGGCCAAGATGGTTGTAGACCACATCCAGGAAGATTGCCAATCCCTGTTGGTGACAAGCCGCGACCAAGCGTTTCAGCCCGGCGGCGCCGCCGTAACTTTCTTGCGGCGCAAAGGGGTAAACCCCGTCGTAGCCCCAGTTACGTTCCCCGGGGAATTGCGCCACCGGCATGATCTGCAGCGCCGTGACCCCGAGTTCGCGAAGATAAACCAGGCGGTCGATGGCCGCATCGAAGGTTCCGGCCGGCGTAAAGGTGCCGATGTGCAATTCGTAGAAGAGACAGGCGTCGAGAGCGATGCCTGCCCATCTCCCTTCATTGCCGGGGAAGGTCGGATCAATGATGCGGGAAGGACCGTGCACTCCCTGCGGTTGCGAGCGTGAAGCCGGATCAGGCCGCCGCAGCTTGCCGTCCAGCCAGTACCAGTAGTCATCCCCGACAGCAGCCGCAACGACGCCCTGAAAGTAGTCGCCGTCTTGCTGCAAAAGGAATTTCCCGCCGGCGGCCGACACGATTTCAACCTCGACTTGGGCTGCGGCTGGAGCCCAGACCCGAAAGTTGACGCCACCGGCCACCGGGGTCGCTCCGATGTCGAGGGGAAGGGACTGCATCGCTTAAACCTCCTGGTCCTGATGACAAAGATAAAAAACATCGGAAAGTCTCCTTCCCGGAGATTAAAGTCTACCGGAAATTTTGTTCTTTTCAACTCAATCCGGGAAAAATCACACCCTGTCACCCTGGCGGCACGGTCACAGCGACATGCCGCTGCCGCCTAAAGTGTATACAACAAATACCGTTTGATAAAATCCTGAAGCCATTTATTAGCCAAAAATTACAGCGCCCTTCAGAAGATGAAAAAAGCAAAAAAGTCCGCCGGATTTTCTTGACCTACAAAGAAAAAACATGATAAATGGTACGGCGTTGGCGAAAATTGATCATCTCTAAACCGGCCAAAAATAATCAAACATCGTTTCCAGTTAATTTGCATCTCCCTGTGTGGTCACTTATGAATAAAGTAGCAACCTTCATTATTATGGCCGGATTCTGGATCCTGATGTCCGGAATGTTCGACGCCTTTCACCTGATCCTGGGGCTGCTGTGCTGTCTGCTGATCGCCTTTCTGTCGGCAGACCTGCTCTTCGGTCCGAATTTCAAAGTGCGCCTCAGCCAGGTACTCGGGATGATCATCTACCTCCCCTGGCTCTTCTGGCAGATCCTGCTATCCAACCTGCAGGTGGCTTACATCGTCCTGCACCCGCGCATGCTTGAAATCATCGACCCGCAATTGATCCGCTTTCGCACCCGCCTCCAAGGTTCCTTTGCCCGGGTGACCCTGGCGCAGTCCATCACCCTGACCCCCGGCACTATCACCGTCAATCTCGACAACGATGAGTTCACCGTTTACGCCCTGACCGCTGCAGCCGCCTCCGGTCTGCCGGGCGAAATGGAAGAGCGCCTGATCGCCGCCCTGGAAAAGGACTAAAAAGATGTCCACGGTCTTTCTCGCCGCCGCCATTGCCCTGCTGCTGCTGATCCTGCTTTCCCTGGTGCGGGTTGTGGGAGGGCCGACCGTCCTTGACCGTATCGTCGGGGTCAATGTCATCGGCACCAAAACAACGATTGTCCTGCTGCTGATCGGCCTCCTTTACGGACAGGTCGGCATGTTCGTCGATATTGCCATCGCTTATGCCCTGCTCAACTTCATCGCCACTCTGGGTGCCACCAAATTCTTTCTGCGGCGCAAAAGTGTCCACCTGCAGGATGAACTGATCAAGGAAAAGGAGGCCGCCTGATATGAATATCCTGGTTTCCGTGCTGCTCTTTGCCGGTGTCTTCTTTTTTGCCATCGGCACGATCGGCATCTTGCGCTTCCCCGATTTTTACACCCGTCTGCATGCCGCCGGAAAATGCGACACACTGGCGGCCGTCCTGGTACTGCTGGCTGTGGCCCTCTTTAATCTCCAGGACTTCTCTTTTGGCAACCTGTTGGTCAGCCTGAAGATTCTGGCGATCGGCGCTTTCATCTCCATCACCAGTCCGACAGCGACCCACGCCCTCACCAAGGCAGCGCTGGTGGTCGGCGTCGAACCCTGGACCAAGGAGCAGAAACTCCCATGATCTGGCAACTCGACCTGCTGATTCTGCTGATGGTCGTCATCTGTGCAATTGCCACCATCACCATTCGCGACCTGCTCGGGGCGGCCATCGTCTTTGGCGCCTACAGTTTTCTCCTGTGTCTGTTATGGGCGGAGATGGGGGCGGTCGATGTTGCTTTCACCGAGGCGACGGTCGGCGCCGGCATCAGCACTATCCTCTTCATTGCCGCCATCTTCCGCACAACGCGAAGGAGTAAGGATTGAAAACCCTGGCCTTGCTGGCGACCATCCTCACCGGCGCCATCCTCCTTTACGGCACGGCTGACTTCGCCCCCTGGGGAGACCCGCAGTCACCGCCCAATCGCCATCTCTCGACGTACTATATCGAGCAGGCTGTCAAGGAAACCCATGTGCCGAACCTGGTCACCGCCGTTCTCGGCGATTACCGGGGCTATGACACCATGTTCGAACTGGTGGTCATCTATTGCGCCGGCATGGGGGTGGTGGCGGTATTGCGACGGAGTGATTCATGAAGAGTTTGCAGGCGCTCGCCAAGGACGGCGGTGGTGACAATCTGATTTTGCAGACGACGATCCGCCTGACCGTGCCGTTCATTCAGCTCTTTGGCCTGTACGTTATCGTGCATGGACACTACAGTCCGGGAGGCGGCTTCCAGGGAGGGGTTCTGCTCGGCGCGGCCTTTATTCTCATCGCCCTCGGCTATGACCTGCCGACCAGCAAGCGCCACTTCCCGGTCCGCACCAACGCCATTCTCGCCAACAGCGGCGCCCTGATCTATACCGGCATTGCCACCTTGTGTGCGCTGCTCGGCGGCTACTTTCTCGATTACAGCATCCTTACCCGCCTGCTCCCCATCGATCCGATTGAATGGCGCTCGCTCGGTATTTTTCTCGTAGAGGTCGGCGTCGGGCTGGGAGTTATGTGCATCATGCTCTCCCTTTACTGGGACATGGCCTCCGGCGGCCAAATGGAAGAAGGGCTATAGCATGGAATCGATGCTGGGTGTCGTGGTCGCCAAGTACAATTACTGGCTTTATGTCGTGCTGATGATGATCGGCTTCTACGCCATGATCGGCAAACGTAATCTGGTCAAAAAACTGTTGGGGATGAATATCTTCCAGACCGCCATTATTCTCTTCTTTGTCTCTATGGGGGCCAAGCGCGGCGGCGGCATCCCGATCCTCGACAAAGAGGCGGCTTTGGCTGGCGCGGTCAAGGTGGCGGAAGTGGTGAATCCCTTGCCGCATGTCCTGATGCTCACCGCCATCGTCGTCTCGGTCAGTGTCACCGGTGTCGCCCTGGCGGTGATGCAACGCATCTACAAGGAATACGGAACCCTGGAAGAAGACGAAATCCTCGACAAGATTGGTCGCTCATGACTAGCAACCTCCCCCTTTATGTTTTAGCGGCCCCCCTGCTGACCGCCTTTGTCGTCAATCTTGCCGGACGCTTCTGGCGCGGTTCGGTGGCAATCCTGTCGCTGGGCGCGCTACTCTTCTCAACGATCAGCGCCGTGCTGGTCTTGCAGCAGGTGCTGACGCACGGCACCATCCACTACACGGTCGGCGGCTGGCAGGCGCCCTGGGGGATCGAACTGGTCATCGACCCCCTGGCAGCCCTGATGCTGGCGCTGATCTCGGTGGTGGCGCTGTTGGCGACCTTCTCGGCCCTAGCCAGTGCCCGACAGGAGCTGCCCGGCCGCGAACATCTCTTCTTCACCCTTTACCTGATCCTCATCTCCGGGCTCCTCGGTTTGGCGGTCACCGGTGACGCCTTTAATCTCTACGTCCTGCTCGAGATCACTTCGATCACCACCTACTGCCTGATCGCCATGGGTAAAGGGCGGGCACCGCTGGCCAGCTTCAACTACATCATCATGGGGACAATCGGCGCCTGTTTCTATCTCCTCGGGGTCGGCTATCTCTACATGCTCACCGGTTCGCTGAACATGGCCGACATCCAGAGCATCCTCCCCGGCATGTACGGTTCGATCTCAGTCGCGACGGCCTTTGCCTTCCTGCTGGTCGGAGTCTGGATCAAGATGGCCTTCCTGCCGCTGCACGGCTGGCTGCCGAACGCTTATACCCTGGCGCCTTCCAGCACCAGCGTCCTGATCGCGCCGCTGATGACCAAAGTCGCGGTCTTTCTGATGATCCGCATCATCTTCTCCATCTTCTCTCCGGACTATGCTTTCTTCCAGCACGTCGGCGTGCAGCACCTCATCGTCTGGGCCGCCGCCCTGGCGATCCTGATCGCCTCGGGGCTGGCCCTGGCGCAGACCGATCTGAAACGGATGCTGTCCTACATCATCGTTGCCGAAGTCGGCTACATGGTCGGGGGGGTCTGGCTGGCCAACACCGCGGCAATGACCGGAGCGATTCTGCACATCGTCAATGATGCGCTGATGACCCTGTGCCTCTTTTTGGCTGCTTCGGCCATTGTCTATCGCCTCGGCGACAGCAAACTTGCTTCAATGAAGGGCCTTTACCGGCGCATGCCGCTGACCATGGCCGCCTTCACTATCGGCGCCTTTTCCATGATCGGCGTCCCCCCCACCGCCGGCTTTTTCAGCAAGTGGTACCTGATTCTCGGCGGTATCGAAGCCGGCTCCTGGGCCTGGGTTTATGTGGCGGCCCTGCTGATCAGCAGCCTGGTCAACGCCGTCCTCTTCTTTCGCATTATTGAAATCGCTTATTTCCAGGGGGGCGGCGAGCACGGTCATAGTGCCGAGATGCCGCGGCAGGAAGCCTGCGCCTGGCAGCTCAGTCCTCTCCTTTTGTCAGCGGTGGCATTGCTGGCCATCGGCCTGGCGGCGGGACCGCTGGTCGAGCACCTGATTATCCCGGCCCTGCCGGCTGGCTTCTAGCGGTCACGAGGAATCATGAATATCATCACTTCATTGTTACCGGTGGCTGCGGTCGGGATTTCATTACTCGGCGCCATCTTCATCATTCTCGCGAATCGCCGCCCGAACCTGCGGGAAAGCGTGACACTGCTCATCGCCGTCGGCAAGTTCCTGCTGGTTTTGGGCATGTTGCCGACGGTGCTGGCTGGCGGCGGTTTTGTCTTCACCCTGGCTGAGCTAATCCCGGGAGTCCCCTTCCAGCTGCGGGTCGATGCCATGGGAATGTTCTTCGCCCTGGTCGCTTCCTTCCTGTGGATCTGCACCTCTATTTACTCCATCGGCTACATGCGGGCGCTGCAGGAACATGACCAGACCCGTTACTATGCCTCCTTTGCGGTCGCTATCTCCGCCACCATCGGCGTTGCCTTCTCCGCCAACCTGCTCACCCTTTATCTCTTTTATGAGATGCTCTCCCTCTCCACCTATCCGCTTGTCACCCATGAACGCAACGCCGAGGCGCGGGTCTCCGGGCGCAAGTATCTCACCTATATCCTCGGCACCTCCATCGGCTTTGCCCTGCCGGCCATGCTCATCGTCTATGCCATCGCCGGCACCCTCGACTTCACCTCCGGGGGGATCCTGACCGGCACCGGCGTGTCGCCGGGGACCGTGGCCCTCCTGCTCGTCCTCTTTGTCGCCGGTTTCGCCAAGGCCGGGATCATGCCCTTCCACGGCTGGCTGCCGGCGGCGATGGTCGCCCCGACCCCGGTCAGCAGCTTCCTCCATGGCGTCGCTGTCGTCAAGGTCGGGGTCTTCTCGATTTTACGCGTGATCTTCGACATCCTCGGCCCGGATCTGCTGCTTTCCCTCGATCTCGGCATCGCCCTGACCTACTTTGTCTCCGTGACCATTCTCGCCGCCTCGCTGATCGCCCTGACCCAGGACAACCTCAAGCGACGCCTGGCTTATTCGACCATCGGCCAACTCTCCTACATGATCCTCGGCGCCGGCATGCTCTCAGCGGCGGGAATGACCGGGGGATTGCTGCACATCGCCATGCACGCCTTTGGCAAGATTACCCTCTTCTTTTGTGCCGGTGCCATTTATGTCGCCAGCCATAAAAAGTACATCAGCGAAATGGATGGCCTCGGCAGGAAGATGCCGATCACCTATTTTGCCTTTTTTCTCGGCTCCCTCAGCATTATCGGCATGCCGCCGCTCGGGGGGTTCCTCAGCAAGTGGCAACTGGTGATCGGAGCGGTGCAGGCCGATCAACTGGTTCTGGTGGCGGTGCTGCTGATCAGTTCTCTGCTCAATGCCGCCTACTTCTTCCCGATCGTTTACCGCGGCTTCTTTGCTCCGGCGAAAAACGGCACAGAGGGTGATGGTTTTCACGAAGCGCCCCTTTGGTGCCTTGTCCCGCTGACGATCACGGCCCTCGGCTCGCTGATCCTCTTCTTTTATCCCGGCACTTTCTTGCGCCTGATTCAGCTCGCCCTTTCATAGGTCGCGACGCCAGGAAAACGACCATGAACGATCATCATCACGAAGAAAAGATGATTCTGGATCATGAACCGGTGCCGGGTTATCTGCCGGCCTTTCTCATCATCTTTACACTCGGGACCCTCTACCTCGCGTGGGTTCTTTTCGACACTCTGTAGGAGTCGGCAATGTCAGTATCCCCGAATAATGAGCAGACCGACACACCGCCCGCGCAGCTCAACGAGAAGCCGGGTGTCTTTGACAACCCCCGCAATGTGCAGCGGCTGCTCTACATCTTTTACACTTGCGTCATCCTCCTTTTTGCCACCGACCTGATTTACCACAAGCATGCCATCTTCCCCTGGGAGGATCGTTTCGGCTTCTACTCCCTTTACGGGTTTGTCGCCTGTGTCATCCTTGTCCTCGTGGCCAAATACATCCTGCGCCCCCTCGTGATGCGTAAAGAGAATCATTATGATTAGCGCTTTGCCCCCCTTTCTCCTGCTGATGGTCGGTGCCCTGGTCGTCCCCTTTCTCAAAGGGAAGATCCGGAATAGCTGGATGCTGCTCCTGCCAGTGGTGAGCTTTGTCAACTTCCTGCTGATCCCCGAGGGAAATCACTGGGTCACCAGCTTTTTTGGTCATGAAATCATGCTCGGCCGGGTTGACCGCCTCAGCTATATCTTCGGCATCATTTTTCACCTGATCACCTTCCTCTCCGTCCTTTATGCCTTGCATGTGGATGACATGGTCCAGAACGTCGCCTCCCTGATCTATGCCGGGGCAGGCATAGGGGCGGTCTTTGCCGGAGATCTCTTTTCGGTCTTCGTCTTTTGGGAACTCCTCACCATCTGTGCCACCTTCCTGATCATGGCGCGGCGAACTCCTGCCGCCCTCGGCGCCGGCTTTCGCTACTTCATGGTCCATGTCGCCGGCGGTCTCTGCCTCCTCGCCGGGATTATTTTACAGGTACAGCAGACCGGCAGCGCCGAGTTCGCTTACATCGGCCTGGCGACCCCGGCTTCCTGGCTGATCTTTCTCGGTTTCGGGGTCAACTGTGCCTGGCCGCTGCTGCACCCCTGGCTCACTGATGCCTACCCGGAATCGACCGTCACCGGCACGGTCTTCCTCTCAGCCTTCACCACCAAGGTGGCGATTTATGCCCTGGCCAGATCCTTTCCCGGCACCAGCGAATTAATCTGGATCGGCACCGCCATGGCCGCCTTTCCGATCTTTTATGCTGTTATCGAGAACGACCTGCGCCGGGTTCTGGCCTACAGTCTGATCAACCAGGTCGGATTTATGGTGGTGGGCATCGGCATCGGCACGGCCCTCTCCATCAATGGTGCGGTGGCCCACGCCTTCAACGACATCCTCTTCAAGGGGCTGCTTTTCATGACGATGGGGGCGGTGCTGTATCGCACCGGCAAAATCAACGCCACCGATCTCGGAGGATTATACAAATCGATGCCCTGGACCTGTGCCTTTTGCATCGTCGGCGCGGCATCGATCTCCGCTTTTCCCCTCTTCAGCGGCTTCGTCAGCAAATCGATGGTCATGGAAGCGGCCGCCCTCGGGGATTTGCGCTTTGTCTGGTTTGTTTTGCTCTTCGCCTCGGCTGGCGTCTTTCACCACGCCGGCATCAAAATTCCTTTTTTCGCCTTTTTTTCCCACGATTCCGGTATTCGCTGCGAAGAAGCGCCGCGCCACATGCTCCTGGCCATGGGAATAACTGCCGCCCTCTGCATCTTCATCGGCTGCTTCCCGCAATACCTGTACAATCTGCTCCCCTTCCCCACCGATTATCAGCCCTTTACCGTTTCACACGTGATTGCCCAGACCCAACTCCTCTTCTTCTCGGCCCTGGCCTTTTCGCTGCTGCTGTTGTCAGGAATTTACCCGGCCGAGATACGCTCGATCAATCTCGATGCCGACTGGTTTTACCGTAAGGGCGGCCGGTTGTTCTACGGCATCGCCGAGCGGAGCTTCAACCGCCTGAACAGCTGGGGCGACCAGCTCTTTGTCCGGCGCCTGCCAACAGCCCTGGCCCGCTTCTTTGTCGATCCCGTCGACCGCTTGCACACCCTGTTCGTGGCGCCCTACTACAAGATGATCGGCAAGGATGTTCCCGCGGACGACTCCGGCCGCTGCGAACGCAGCGCCTATCCGGTCGGCGGCGGTGTACTGCTGGCGGTCCTCTTTCTGGCGCTGATGTCCTTTTTGTTCTTCCTGTAAGGGGGCGACTGCCCGCTTGCCGTCCACACAAGGAGATAAAACGTGAGGAAAGTGCTTTTTGCCGTTGACTGTTCCCCTGCCACAAAGAGTGCTGCAGAGTATCTGGCGAGCGTGGTCCCGCACCTGCCCGGGTGTGAAGTCACCCTTTTTTCGGTGATGACCGGCATCCCCTACGATAGTCGCGAACTGGAGAAGCTGAGTGACAACGTCCCGCTGGAAGTGCATGGCGGCGAGGATCATCAGCTGGAAGTTCAGCAGGTCCAGAACTTTTTTCAGGAGATCACTTCACTCCTGGTGGATAACGGTTTTCCCGCCGTGCAACTGCAGACTTCGGCCAAACCGCTGCGGCGCGGCGTGGCCCTGGACATCATCGACGAAGCGCTGGAGCAGGAATGCGATACCATCGTCGTCGGCCGCCGCGGCCTGTCGCTGGTGCAGGAGATGTTGCAAGGGAGCGTATCACACGATCTCATGCATAAAGCCCCCCTCGCCCTTTGGGTTATTGGCGAGACCCCCTAGATGACCAGCGCATCAACCGCACCGGCCTCTTGTCCGCTTTAGGCAGAGACGACAATTCAGGGCTGCCGCCTGACCGCCCACCATCCGCCCCGGCTCCCGTCGCGGCATCACCGCTGCTGCGCATCCTGCTCTTTTGTAGCGGCATACTGTCGACCGCCCTTGGCGTCCTCGGCATCTTTCTCCCTCTCCTCCCGACTGTGCCCTTGCTGCTGCTGGCAGCAGCCTGCTTTGCGCGCAGCTCGCCGCGCTGCTACACTTGGCTCCTTGATCATCCCCGCCTGGGCCCGATGGTAAACGACTATCTCGACGGTAACGGCATTCCCCTGCGGGCCAAGGTTTGGGCTATACTCCTGCTGTGGACGTCGATTTCCCTATCGACGCTGCTGTTAGCTCCTATCCTGCCGGTCAAGCTGACGTTCTTTGTTGTTGCCATCGGCGTCACCCTCTACTTGCTCCGGTTACCAACCCGCAACGAAGGATAACAGGACGAAATGAAGGAGTCTCCCATGGACCAATCTAACTGGAACCCTGCCGAACTGCTAAAACTCTCAGGCGGCTACTGGAGCGCCTGCGCCCTGCATGCCGGGGTAAAACTCGACCTCTTCAGTCATAGCGGCACGGTTGCCGAGCTGGCCCGGGCCACCAGCAGCGATGCGCGCGGGCTGGAGATGCTGCTCAATGCCCTGGTAGCGCTGGGGTTGCTGGGCAAAGAGGGGGAGCATTATGCGCCGACCGCCTTTGCCGCTGAATACCTGGCGCGCCACTCGCCTCACTACCTCGGCTACATCATCCAGCACCACCATCACCTCATGGCCGGCTGGTCGCGCCTCGACGAAGCCGTGCAGAGCGGCGCCCCGCTGCGGGACCGGGTCTCCCACGCCGGGGATGAAGCGGAGCGGGAAAGTTTTGAGATGGGGATGTTCAATCTCGCCATGCAGATCGCCCCGCGCATCGTCGGCAATGTTGATCTGCACGACCGGCAGCGTCTCCTCGATCTCGGCGGCGGTCCCGGCACTTATGCCATCCACTTCTGTCAATCTAATCCGCAACTGACCGCCACCGTTTATGATCTCCCCAGCACCCGCCCCTTCGCCGAAAAGACCATCGCGACTTTCAGCCTCAGCGACCGCATCAGCTTCGCGGAAGGGGACTTTATCAGCGACGACGTCCCGCGCGGTTTCGACGTCGCCTGGCTCTCCCATATTCTGCACGGCGAAGGGCCGGAAGGGTGCGCCGTCATTCTGCAGCGGGCGGTGGCGGCGCTGGAACCGGGCGGCATGTTGCTGGTACAAGAGTTCATCCTCGACGACAGCATGGACGGACCGCTCTTTCCGGCCCTCTTCTCCCTCAACATGCTCCTCAATACACCGCACGGCCAAGCCTATTCGCAGGGGCAACTCGAAGCGATGCTGCGAGCGGCCGGCGTTACTTCGATCCGTCGACTTGATATCGACCTCCCCAACGGCGCCGGGGTCATGGCCGGGATCGTCAGCAAACGGGAATTGTGAGACGCGCACGAAAGATCAATTTAAACAATAAATTTTCCGCGTGCTCTTGACTTCGCAAAATACTCTGCTAACATTTTCCGGTCGTAAAAATTTTAGTTTAATCCGCACATTAACAGGAGGAAAACCATGAAAAAAATTTGGATCGTGGGATTGGCGATGGCTTTGATGTTGGGCGGCGTGGCTTCATCGGCCACAGCAGCGCCGTACGTGTCGGGGAGTTTTGGTCTGGTCTCGATGAATGATTCCGACATCAGCGCGCCGGGATTTTCTGCCGAAGTGTCATTTGATCCAGGCTTCGGTTTTATTGCTGCTGTCGGTAATGAATTTGATGGCCTGCGTGGTGAAATTGAAATGGCTTATCGCACCAACGATGTGGATAAAATTTCTTCGGGCGGTTTTAGCGACTCCGTCAATGGCGATATAAGTTCCCTCGCCGTCATGGGTAACCTCTTGGTCGACCTCGCTGTCAGTGAGACTGTCCGGCCTTTTCTCGGCGCCGGGATAGGATTAGCCAATGTCGATTTAGACGGCGACGAAGACGACACCGTCTTTGCCTACCAGGCAATCGCCGGCCTTGCTTTCCCCTTGACCCATGTCACCACCCTCGATCTGCAGTACCGCTACTTCGCCACCGCCGACGCGGATTTCGATGGTGCCGAAGTTGAGTACCAGACCCACAATTTCTTCGCTGGTCTGCGCTACAACTTCTAAACCGAACGGAAGTTATTGATCACCATGATTTTCAGCAGCCCGCCTCGCGCGGGCTGCTTCTTTTCCGGGCGACTACACCGGTCAACTTGACCAACCAAAGAGAGATTCGCAATGATCAAACGGACCCTGGGAAACCTCTTTTACCACTGGCCGGAAAAGCTGGTCATTGTCGCCCTCTCCCTCATGATCACCATCACCATCTTCGTAACCCTGGCGCAAGCGGCATTAGTCCTCTTTCAGACCCTCGCTACCGAACAATCTTTCCTCAACCACAACGCCTTCATCAATGTCTTTGGGGCCTTCATGACCGTGCTCATCGCCATGGAATTCAACCACACGGTCTTCTCCACCATCACTGGTACCAGCGCGACGGTCAAGGTGCGCTCCGTCCTCCTCGTCTCCCTCCTCGCTTTGGCGCGCAAGGTTGTCCTCATCGACCTGAATGATTACGACTACACCTCGATCATCGCCCTGGCAGTATTGATCGCCGGAGTGACCCTCGCTTATTGGGTCGTGGCCCGCTTCGAAACGCCCCCGGAGGAGACCCGACCGATGATCAAGCGGCTCCTTTCCCTCATCATGGGGGACGCACCCGACGCGGTGCCCAAGGAGGCTACGGAGTCTGCGGAAGCGGTGAAGGCTGTTGCATCCCTCCTGACTGTGCCCTTACCGCCGGAGCCACCCGCGACGCCTCCCGCAGAAAAGGAGTAAAAAGTTAACATCATCCCGACTTCTCTTCCCCAATCACCTGCCAGGCAATTTCCGGGATCACTTCGTCAAGGACGCGACCGGAGCTCATAGCAACCCGGTGTGCATCTTCCAGACTGATCAGATTCTTTTCCGCCAATACCGCCTGCAAGGCACCTAACTCGCGTCCGACCAACTCGGTGACGCGAGTGACGATCTTCTCTTTATTTGCCAACAATCGGTCGTAATAACCCTCTAGAATTCTTGCCCGCAATGCCGTCGCCACTCCTTCCAGCACCAGTTCGCGCCAGAGCGGCGTGCCTGGATCTGGATAATCAGCCTGCCAGGCCCGTTCGATGCCGCGGATCAACTGCGCGCTGCGTGCTAACTCGTAATTGACGAAATCATTTTTCATTTCCCGGTACTTGAGCTGCCGACGCCGCTCGAATGCAGCTTCTTCTTCAATCGGATCGCGTTGAGCTGTCTCTGGCCAGGCTTCACTTTGCGCCGCCAACTGTCTTTCCATTTCATCCCAGGCCCCCTCTCCCGCTTCATGATGGAAGCGGCGCAGAATGCTGCTGCGACAACAAGGCATCACCTCCGGAACAGAGCGCTCTTTGGCAACTTTTTCTACGCACTCCTCAAGAAAGGTTGCCAGCGCGTCGAGAGTCGGCGGATCGATCCCGGTCGCAAGCTTACGGTGCATGGCAAGAATATCGTTGAGAATCCGGGCGTGCGCCTCATTCATACGCCGCTCACGCTCCTCGGCATGCGCCGCTGGCGACGAGACCGTATTACTTCCCGCCTGCAGCTTCTGCTGCCGTAAATCCTCTATTTTTCCGTTCAGTTGCTGCAGGGCGGCATGAAAAGAATTCTCCATTTCCGCTAAAGAGGAAATTTTTTCTGCCGCCTCAACATCAGGCCGCAGCGACTTGCCAAAAAGCTGTGAAATCGCGTCGAAAATGCTATGACCATTTTCTGCTGAATGGTTTTCCATAAAAAATCTCCAGGTTGTGAACTGCTAAAATTTTCGCGGCCGTAGCCGCCATTACCCCAATAATTTAATTTAATTAATTGACACAATTCCCAGACATCTTTAGGCTTTTCTAACGCTATTTGCCCACAATCATTAAACAAGGAGAAGAAGATGAAGTCTTTAACAAAAATTGTTATTCTTATCACCGCTTTATTATTAACTTTTTGCGCTCCACTTCTTGCCGCAACGTATCAGGAAGTCGATACATTGCTGCTCAAAGCGATGCTGGACATAGACAAGAATATCCTCCTTGTCTATCCTCTGAGCAAAATTGAGTACAACGACCTGCACATCGCCGGCTCGATCTTCATCCCCCTGGAGGATCTAAAGAAGAAGCTCCCTGCTGATCGCACCAGGCCGATTGTCTTCTATTGTCTGGGAGAAAAATGCACGGCTTCCTGGCGCGCAGCAGATATAGCCGCCAAGCTTGGCTACCAGCAGGTCTATGCCTATCGTGCCGGGCTGCCGGCCTGGGTCGCCGCCGGTTATCCAACCGCATCGATCGAAGCATTGCCGAAGATGCAGGTCAAGAAGATGTCAACGGATGAGCTGCAGCAGCGCTTGCAGAATGATTCCAACTTCGTTTTGCTCGATACCAGCCTGGAAGGAGATAGTGAAAAGTTTCGCATCGACTCACCGAAACGGCTTTATATCCCCTTTGAGGAGCTTCATGATCGCTACCGCGAAATCCCCCGCGACAAGCAGGTTGCCGTCCTTTGCCTGAAGGGCACACGCGCCCCGACGGCGGTGCGTTTTCTCGCCGCAAAGGGATTCAGCAATGTCGTTATCGTCGAAGGCGGGATCGAAAAATGGATCCGGGACAAAAAACCTGTATTGCGAGGGACGGGTTCAAAAAGCTAACACACTGACAACATAATGCGATTCAGGCCAGCCCGCCCTGCGCGGGCTGGCGCTTTCCCTGCCCCCTTATCCCCTTTGTACAAAAATCAAAGAATAAAATCCGTCGACAGAAATTTACTGCGCCGTTCCTGAACAATATCACGGATGATCTCGCGATTGTCCTCGATATCACGGGCTGCCACCAGGCTGCGAATGGAAAAGGCGCGCAGAGCATCGGAGACGGACAAAGTGCCGACCGCCGAATCTTTACGGCCGGTGAAGGGGAAGACATCGGGACCGCGCTGACACTGGCTGTTAATATTGACCCGGCAGACCTGGTTGACCAGTGGATCGATGAGCTCCGCGAGTTGCGCGGGGTCGCGGCCGAAGAGGCTGACCTGCTGACCGTAGTCCGAGGCGGTGATGTAGCGCACGACCTCTTCCATATCATCAAAGGGGACCACCGGGACAATCGGTCCGAACTGCTCTTCGGTGTAGAGCCGCATCCCGGCGGACACCGGATAAATGACCGCCGGGGTAAAGAGGGTGCCATGCACAGCACCACCCTCCGGGTTGACCACTTGTGCCCCGCCGGAAAGAGCATCAGCGATCAGGGCTGTCAGGGCGGCCGCTTTCCCCTCCTCAGGGAGCGGAGTAATGGCTGCGCCTTTTTCCCAGGGCAGATCACAACGGAGGTTCGTGACCGCAGCCGCAAGACGGGCAACAAAATCCGCAGCCACGGCACGTTGCACAAAGAGAATTTTGAGGGCGGTGCAACGCTGTCCGTTGAAAGAGAGAGCGCCGCTCACACACTCCCGCACTGCCAGGTCGAGGTCAGCGTCGGCGAGGACGATGGCGGGATTCTTCGCCTCCAGCCCCAGAACCAGCCGCAAGCGATGCGGACGGGGGTGGATCTTCTGCAGGGTGTCGGCAGCGCCGCTGGTGCCGATAAAGGCAAAGGCATCGATCTGGCCGGAAGCCATCAGCGGCGGGATGATCGTACGGCCAGCACCGAAAATAGCATTGACAACACCGGGAGGGAAACAGTCGCGAAAGGCCGCCAGGAGCGGGCCAAAGAGGAGGACACCGTGACGGGGAGGCTTGAAGATCGCCGTGTTCCCCATGATCAGTGCGGGAATCAAGGTGGTGAAGGTCTCGTTAAGGGGGTAGTTAAAGGGGCCAAGGCAGAGGGTGACACCCAACGGGGCGCGACGGATCTGCCCAAGGATCCCCTCGGCAATGGTAAAGCGCGACGAAATCCGGTCAAGATCCTTGAGAGCATCAATGGTGTCATCGATGTAGGCGATCGTGCGGTCGAACTCCTTCTGTGCATCGCTCAGGGTCTTGCCGATCTCCCACATCATCAGCCGGACAATGGTGTCCCGGTCGCCACGCATGCGCAGGGTGAAGCGCTGCACCCGGTCGATACGCTCGGCCACAGTCATGGTCGGCCACAAACCGCGTCCGTGATCGTAAGCCGCCACCGCTGCGGTAAGGGCCGCCAATGACTCTGTTTCTCCGAGGAGAGGAAAAGCGCCGATCGCCACCTGCTTCGGTCCGTCCGCGCCGGAAAAACAGATGGGAGAAAAAACTTCCTGAAAGGGACCAGTCCAGAGTCGCAGTTCGCCGTTAATCAAATAATGATGCTGCTCGAAACGTTCCTGTCGATATTCTGCAGGGATTGCTTCCATATTCTGCGGAAAGACCCCCTGCTCTTTTGTCAACTTCGTCATAACCTTGTCTCCTGTGACAGCTAAATGGTCTCCGATGAATACTACCACCTAAGTGAACAAATGGAAGGCGACTCAGCTTGATCTGCCTATTGACGCGTCCCCCCCACTTGGCTATCCTGTCCCATCTGCCCACCGCAGTCCGCAAGAAAGGGGCCCCGCTGCCCATGCACACGAAGCTAAAATATTTTGCCGGCTATTCTTCGCAGCTGACCGGTCAAGTGGCGCAATTGATCGCCGAAGGACGTCTGGCCGAGATACTACTCAAAAAATATCCGGCGCCGCACACCATTCGCACCGACAAGGCCCTTTACGATTTTACCGTCGCGCGCAAGAATGAGTTTCTACGCAACACGCCACCGCTGAGCAAGGTCAGCTACGACGGAAAAATCGAAGCCCTCCATCATGCCCTTGGCGTACATTACTTTGTTTCCCGGGTGCAGGGCGCCAAGCTCAAGGCCAAGCATGAAATCAAAATCGCCCCGGCCTTCAAGGTCGCGCCTTGTGAATTTCTGCAGATGATCGTCGTGCATGAACTGGCGCACCTCAAAGAGAAGGAACACAACAAAGCATTTTATCAGCTCTGCGAACACATGGAACCCGCCTATGGACAGCTCGAATTCGACACACGCCTCTTCCTGACCCATCTCGAACTCTTCGGCCCCCTTTACCCGGCGGCAACTCCCAGTTCCTAGTTTTTGCCGAAGCACAAAAAAACCCGCGAATGCGGGTTTTTTTGTGCTTACAACTTCGCCATGAGCCGAACAAAATCCTCCGACATTCCGGTGTCAAAGGCCATGAGCCGACCGTTAAAAGGGTGCGTGAAGGCGAGGGAACGGGCATGAAGGGCAAGGCGGTTCGAAATCGAGTCGTCGCGGCCGTACTTCCGGTCGCCGACAACCGCATGCCCCTTCTCGGCAAAATGGACACGGATCTGGTGCTTGCGGCCGGTGAGGAGATGAATCTCCACCAGACTGAAGCCTTTTCTACTTTCCTGCAGCACCTTGTATTCAGTATGGGCGAGCTTCCCCCTGGCGGGATCCGGAGTCGAGTAGACCCGCTGGGCGGAATTCTCGGCCAGGCAGGAAGAGATCGTCCCTTCCTTTGGCGTCAGGCGGCCATGGACAATGGCCAGGTAATGCTTGTCCGTCCTTTCCCAATTCTCCTGCAAAAAGATCTTGGCGGCTTCACTCTTGGCAAAGAGGAGGAGTCCGGAGGTATCTTGATCAAGTCGATGGACCACAAAGACCCGGTTGCGTGATTTCGGATCGCCTTTACGCACGTAATCGTTAAGAAGATAGTGGGCGGTGCGCGTTTTGTCCCGCTCGCTGCCGATGGTCAACAGTCCGGCCGGCTTGACCACCACGATGATCTCCTTGTCCTCATAAAGGATGCTCATCCCGCCGGGGTGATGCATCCTGCCCGGCTTTTTGTTCTGCTGCTGCTCCAATTATTCGCCTTTCCTTCTTGCCCTCCCTCTACTGCGGGCCGCGCCGGGTGTGGGTCGACTTCTTCGATCCCGGTTTGAAGGGGCGTCTTTCTCCCCCTTTGCCGGGAGTGCGCCGGTGCATCGGGCGCTCATCTCCCCCCCCTGCTCCCTGGTCAACCCGCAACTGCAGCTGCTGACCGCAGACCCAGACGCCCTGTAAATGCTTGAAGGTCTCGGAGGGGAGATCACGGGGGAGATCGACCAGACAAAAATCGTGGTAGATCTTGATGGCGCCGATCTCCTTGCTGGTCAGTTGCGACTCGTTGGTGATCGCTCCGACGATATGGCGGGGCTCGACGCCATGACTGCGGCCGACTTCAATGCGATAACGCAGGAGATTTGAATCCCCCTCGCGCGGCGGCCGAGGCGGGCGGTTATCGATAATCCGCTCGGGCGCGGGCGGTGGCTCGATGAAACCTTCGTCCGGCTGCAGGGGCCGCTCTTTTTGCACCAGATAAGCGAGGGCCGCGGCAATGCGGCGATGGCCGACATCGTACTCGGACTGGAAGGAGTCGATCATCTCTTCAAAGAATTCGAGATCTTCGGATTCCAGGGTGGTAGAAATCTGCTCTTTAAAAAGGCCGACACGACGGTTGGCAATATCCTTTTTGGTCGGCAAATTCATCGCCTTGATCGGCTGGCGGGTGGCCTGCTCGATCATGTTGAGCATACGCATCTCCCGCGGGGCGACAAAGAGGATCGCTTTCCCCTCCTTGCCGGCACGGCCGGTGCGGCCGATGCGGTGAACATAAGCTTCGGTGTCATTAGGGATGTCGTAGTTGACGACGTGACTGATCCGCTTGACATCAAGGCCGCGAGCGGCAACGTCGGTGGCAACAACGATGTCGAGGGAGCCGCCCTTGAGGCGTTCGATGGTCTTTTCACGCAGCACCTGCGACATGTCGCCGTTCAGTGCGGCGCAGGAGAAACCGCGGGCTTCGAGCTTTTCGGCAAGTTCAACCGTGGCGATCTTGGTGCGGACAAAGACGATCATCGCTTCGATCTCTTCGGCTTCGAGAATCCGCGTCAGGGCATCGAGCTTGTGCAGCCCCTTGACCTGCCAGAAGCGCTGTTCGATGGTCTCGACCGTCGAAGTCTTGGTGCGGATGCGAATCTCCACCGGATCGCGCAGATGGCGGCGAGCCACCTGCAGTACCTCCTTTGGCATCGTTGCTGAAAAGAGAGCGGTCTGGTGCTCGGGAGGGGCGTGACTGAGGATGTCCTCGACATCGTCGATAAAGCCCATGCGCAGCATCTCGTCAGCTTCGTCGACGACGACGGCACGCAGTCGGTCGAGCTTCAAGGTGCCGCGACGCAGATGGTCCTGAATCCGTCCCGGCGTACCGACCACTGCCTGCACGCCGCGCGCCAGCTGGCGAAGCTGCTGTTCCATATTCTGGCCGCCATAAACCGGCAGCACTTGAAAACCGGGGAGATAACGGGCATAGGTCTGCATCGCTTCCGCGACCTGCAGGGCAAGCTCCCGGGTCGGGGTGAGGACGAGAATCTGCGGCGCCTTCAGAGCCGGATCAAGGCGGCTGAGAAGAGGGAAGGCAAAAGCGGCGGTCTTGCCGGTACCGGTCTGCGCCTGGCCAAGGACGTCACGTCCGGCCATCAGGGGAGGAATACTCTGCGCTTGAATCGGTGAGGGGGCTTCATAGCCGACCTCGTCGATCACCCGGTTAATGGCGGGGGCAAGATTAAGTTCGGCAAAAGTGGGGAGGATCTCTTCGTCTGTCATGGGAGCAACCTGTCTCTGAATTGAATCCGGGATTTCCCCGGTATGACGATGTCCTGCGACTTACTGCAGGGCACCAAAAATCTTCAGCAAATGCGGAATCATCTGTTTTTTGCGTGACATCACCCCTTTAAGCTCGAAAAGGTGGGGTTCTAGCTGGGGATATCCGAAGAGGTGGGCAATTTCATTCTTTCCGACCGCAAGGAAGAGGGTGGTCTCGCTGTAGATGTCCGTCACCATCAGCCCGGCCAGATCGAGGCGATCTTTCTCTTTGATCTCGAGGAGAATCGCCCGCAACTCCTCCTTCATTTCGAGAAATTCGGCAAAACCGACGACCTCGACCTGCCCCACCCCGAAGCGCACTTCACCGGCGTTAAATTCCTTGAAATCAGCGTGAATCGCTTCTGCTTTGTTGGCGTAAGCGGAAAAACCACTGCCAGCCGAGAAGATCTCGCGGCCAAAGACCAGATAGTCAAGTCCGGCGACCGTGGCCAGCCAAAGAGCCATCTCCCGATCCCGTGTCGTGGTCGTCGGGGACTTGAGAATGACAGTATCGGAAAGGATGCCGGCAAGCAAAAGGGAAGCGATCGCCTCGTCCGGTTCAATGCCGCGCTCGCGATACAGAGTGGCAACAATGGTGCAGGTGCTGCCGACCGGGACCGCCATAAAAGTGATCGGCTGCGAGGTCGGGGCGTTGCCCAGCTTGTGGTGATCAATAACTTCAAGGATTTCGACACTCTCGGCGCCATAAACTGCCTGCCCCAGTTCATTATGATCCACCAGAATCAAGGCATAAGGGATGGGGGCGAGAAGGGACGATTTAGTGGCGATACCGGCAATAGTGCCATCTTCTTCGATGGCAATGACCGCCGGTTCCTGGGCATGCAGCAGCTTGATGCGCAGATGCTCGAGCGGTTCATTGACGCCGATCTGTTCAAAGCGGGTCTCGATAAAGGCAGTGAGGGGGGACGAAAGGCGAGCCAGCCAGGCCGCCGTTGCCGTATCGTGCGGGGTCGAAAGGACGGTAACTCCGCTCTGGCGGGCGCGGGCGAGGAGTTCCGAAGAAAGGACAAAACCACCGGTAAGGATCAGGACTCCGACCCGACTTTCGATGGCCTCCTGCTGAATCGACGGGCGATCGCCGGTGATGACCAGCAGCCGCCGGCGCTCATATCCAGAGATGCGGGCGGCAAACGAGGCCCCGGTCATAGCGCCGATAAAGAGGTGATACTCGGCCACCGTCAGATCAGGGTCACCGGCAAGGAGCGTTGCTTCCAGACAGTCGCAGAGCAGGGTCACAGAGGTTTCGACTTCACGCCGACTTTGCGTACTGGCACCGAGATACTTTTCCGAGAGGCGCAACAGCGAGACGATACCGACCGGCAAACGGGCATCATCAGCAATCGGCAGCACCCGAATGGCGTGCTGGTGGAAGAGTTCAAGGGCACTCTTGAGCGAAGTATGGGGCGAGGCCGTGACCGGCTGGCGATTGAGCACGTCCCGGACCTTCGGGTGAACATCACTGAGGCGAATGGGGACCGGAATCTGCAAGCGATCGAGAATATAACGGGTTTGCGGGTTGGGCGTGCCAGCGATGGCCGGGGTGACGTTGGTAAAACCGAAACGACGCTTGAACTCGGCATAAGCAATCGCCGATGCCACTGAATCCGTATCCGGATTGCGGTGACCGATGACATAAATCTGTTTTTGCATGCGAACTCCAGGACAAGGTAAACGGCGCTTATCCTACGGCAAATCCTGTCAATTGTGTATCAGTTAATCGCCCTTCCGGCAAAAAAAGGGGGGACGCTCCTCCCCGAACGACAGGAGACGTCCCCACAAGGTGAGGGCATTCACGGCGGTGCCGCCATCAGAGCTTGGTCAATTCATGAATTTTGAGTTCCAGATCGTCCATATTGACGAGAAGAATCCCCTCGGTATCGACCTCGCTGCGCAGGATCCCCTCCTCCAGCCAGGAAAGGAGTGAACTTCTTGCGATCCCGTACTTTTGCGCCGCCGCATCAAGGCTTTGCCAGTTTTCTCCGAGTGACATGATCGCTCTCCTTAGTGACAGGATGAAGGGAGGACTGATTGACTCAGCACGCATGCGCTGTTAATCTTCGCAGCGTACCGGCCATGCAAGGTATAAAATACCTGCTGTTAAGAATAACAAAAAAATCCTCATTTGATATAAATTGACGAGCATAAAATGCCTTCAGGAGGAATCATCCGGTGCAACAGATCCTGAGAACCGCAGCGGCAGTGACCCTGATGCTCCTTAGCGCCTGCGCAACAACGACAACGGTCGACCCTCTTTCTGCGCCAATTCCAGCAGACGCGCGAGCCCTTCGGAGTACGCCGCCGGTCCCCGTGTCCGAAGAGCCGCCGCGCCGTCCGGCAGAGGACACCTCAACCACATTGCCAAGCGTGGCTGCAAAAGAGCTTATTGTCGTCCCTGCGACAAGCGAGCCACCGAGCCCTGCCCCGGCCGCGAGCACGGCAGCCCCCGCTTACTACCAAAGCTTTGCCTCTTACTACGCGAAACGCTTTGAGGGCCGCCGCACCGCCTCGGGCGAACGCTATGATCCCGCACAGATGACCGCCGCCACTCGGGATTTCCCCCTGCAGAGCTGGCTCAAAGTGATCAATCCCGCCAACGGCAGGGAGGTCATCGTGCGCGTCAACGATCGCACCGGAAAACGTAAAACGCCGCTCGTCGATCTCTCGCGAGCAGCAGCACGGAAACTCGGTTTTCTCGGAAAAGGGATGATTCGAGTCCACGTCATCCCGCTCCCCCCCACGCCTTAGTCCTCTTCTTTCAAGGATCACACCCCGAGAATACGACTGACCAGCTCCTTTACGCCGCCACTCTCAGTGGCGGCTGCGTCCCGGCGCTCTTCCAGCGACATAAAGCTCAACAGATAACGGCGTGCCGACGTCTCTCCCCCGGCGATCTTCTCCGCCATATTGCAGACAATGCCAATCGGTAGTCCGGCACGAAACCCTGCGACCAGACGGCCGATTTCGTCACGCTTCTGTTCATCTGTCCAACCCTTGAAAAGCTCTTCCCCCAAGTCACCCTGCACACTCAACATGAATGAAACTCCCGATTAATAATGAAAAGGAAAGAAGTGATCGTCATGATCAATCCTTTCCCCTTTATAAACAGTGGAGAGCTCATCTTCAACATATTTTTTGTTCTGACGGCGCAGGAGAAGAAATGCCTCCTCTAACCGGTCTAACTGTACGTAATTTTTGGATAAAATTTTAATCCATCCCCTTGAAAAACATTCAGATCGACGACCTGAGCACGCTCCCCTCTTCACTTTCAGCAGAATGATGGTCAGGAATAAAAATTATTCGTTAAAACAACGTCTTTCCACAAAATGTTCCTTGACAGCCACTGGAGCCGACGGTATATTTCATCCCAAAGAGTGTAAAAAAGTGTCAAAAACGACCTAGACGGACTTCTTTATGAATTTTCAAGGCGAGTACATCAATCTGATCGACCCAAAAGGTCGAGCCAGTATCCCTTCTCGCTTTCGCGAAACGCTCAACAGCGTCTACGGCGATGACCGTCTGGTCGTGACCAAGAATATCGATGGCGGCCTCACCGCTTACCCTGTCTCGCGTTGGCCGCAGTTGGTGGAGAATGTCAAGGGGCAGCCGGCCGGCAGGAACAAGACGGCAATGATCCGTCTCCTCGTTTCACCGGCGCAGGAATGCACCTTTGACAAGCAGGGGCGCATTCAGATCCCCCTCGCACTCAGAAGTCACGCCAGTCTGACCAAGGAGATTGTCGTTGTCGGTCACTTCGACAAAATCGAAATTTTTAATCAATCCCATTATGACCAGGTCACTCTCACCTCCGAGTCATTCTTGCAGGAACATCCGCAAGAAATGGCGGATATGGGTTTTTAACTTATGGCAGCGACCGACTTCAGCCACCTTTCCGTCCTGCCCGAGGCAACGATCGCCTGTCTTGCGCCGCGCGCGGGGGAGATCTATCTCGACGGCACTGTCGGTGGTGGCGGCCATGCCCGTCTGATCCTCGAAGCCTCGGCCCCCGACGGGCGCCTGATCGGCCTCGATCGCGATCCCGATGCCCTCGAACACGCAGCCAGGATCCTTTCCCCCTACGAAACGCGGGTCTCACTGCATCACGCCTGCTTTGCAGACCTCGCCACGATCCTTGACGCCCTCGCCATTGACGCTGTTGACGGAGTACTTTTCGATCTGGGGGTCTCTTCCTGGCAACTCGACAGCGCCGGGCGGGGATTCTCCTTTCGTCAGGATGGCCCCCTTGACATGCGCATGGATCCAACGCGCGGCGAATCAGCGGCGGACATCGTCAACCACCGGGATGAAGCTGAGCTGGTACGGATCTTTCGGGAATATGGCGAAGAACGCTTTGCCGGCCGCATTGCCAGACACATTGTGAAGATCCGCCAGACCACCCCCTTTACCCGCACGACGGAACTTGCCGAGATGGTGCGCGATGTTGTTCCCGGCGGCAACATCCCGGCGCGGATTCACCCGGCTACACGAATTTTTCAAGCATTACGCATTGAAGTCAACGGCGAACTCGAGCAGGTCAAGAGCGGGATTAACATCGCCTTTCAGCGTTTGAAGATCGGCGGTCGACTGGTCATTATCTCATTTCACTCACTGGAAGACCGCATTGTCAAACAGACATTCCAGCAGTTGAGTACGGGGTGTAACTGTCCGCCCAAACTTCCCCTTTGCTTCTGCGGACGGACCCCCGTCGCGGAACTCCTCACGCGCCGCGGCATCAAGGGTTCAACGGCAGACAGCGACAACCCCCGGGCCCGCAGCGCCGTATTACGGGCAATTCGTAAACTTTGCAATTAAATCAGTCCTGGGAGGACGATCATGGCCCCAAGTCACTCTTCAACGATTACCCGCGTCGGTGCGGCTCCCCTCATTCACCGCACCATGCTGACCCCGCTGCTCTGCGCCATTCTCGGTCTCGCCATCATTTCGATCTTTTTCGTCTGGTCGCGGCAGCAGGTTCTCAGCCTGCAGTACGACATTGCCAGCATTGAAAGCAGTATCCGCAGCGCCCACCAGGAAGCAAGCAAGCTGCAGGTTGAAGTGACGATGTTGCGGCAGCCGCGACGCATCGAGGAATTGGCGCGCAAGGAACTGGGTCTGGTGATGCCCGACCCCCGAAAAATCATTGTTATTCGCTAATGACACCCCAGGAGTTCAAGGTTTACAAACGACTCCGGCTCGTTACTTTTTGTCTGAGTGCTGTCTTTCTGGTTATTATCGGCAGAGCCTTTTACCTCCAGGTCATTACCAGCCAAAAATGGGCACAGCTGGCAGAACGGCAATATCGTAAAACTATCCGTGACGAATCGCCGCGCGGCACTATTTTTGATCAAAACAATGAGCCCATGGCCCTCAGCATTGCCGTGGACATGGTCTACGTCGAGCCGAACCAGCCCACAAGCTTCTCGTCCGTCAAGGAAAAAGAGAAGCGTCGGGAAGCGGCCGCGGTTCTGGCCGCGACCTTGTCCCTCCCCGCGGCGGAGATCACAAAGAAGCTCCATTCGAATAAAAATTATCAGCTGATCAAAAGACAAATCTCTCCGGAAGAAGGGGCGCTGCTTCGTAAAAAAATCAAGGAGCAAAAACTCCCATGGATCGGCATCAAACAGGAGTATCGGCGCTATTACCCTAATGCTGAAATCGGCGCTCAACTCCTCGGCTTCACCGGTCTGGAACATCAAGGACTTGAAGGGCTTGAGCTGAAATACAATGACCTTCTCCTCAGCAAAGGGGAAGGTCTTCGGGAAAGCAGAAAGGACAATCGCGGGCGCGTCATCGGCGCGAGTCAGGAGAAGGGAAAGGAAACTCTTCCGGGCAGCAGCCTTGTCCTCACCATCAATCAGAAGATTCAATTCATTGCCGAGAGAGAGTTAGCCGCAGGCCTCCGTTCTTCTGGCTCAAAAGCCGGTTGCGTCATTGTTCTCGATCCCGCGACCGGCAAGGTTCTGGCATTGGCGAATCAGCCTGGCTTTAATCCGAATGCACTGGCCGAATATCGTCCCGGAGATTGGCGTAACCGCGCCCTGGGCGATGCCTTCGAACCGGGGTCGACACAAAAAATTTTTACGGTGGCTGCCGCCCTTAATGAAAAAGTCATTACACCAGGGCAGTTGATTCACTGTGAAAACGGCTCGTACAAAGTTGGCGGCAAGGTTATTCGTGATCATGCGCCGCTCGGCTTGATTACGATTACCGACATCCTCAAACACAGTTCAAATATCGGCTCCGCTAAAATCGGCAAAAAACTGGAGCGGGAACGACTCTACAAGTACCTGAGCGATTTTGGCTTCGGAACCGTAACCGGCATCGACCTTCCCGGCGAATCACGCGGGAGGCTGCACAAACCGGGAAAGTGGTATGAGATCGATCTGGCGGCAATCTCCTTTGGACAGGGACTGACGGTGACTCCGATGCAGACGGCAGCAGCGATGGCAGCGATTGCCAACCACGGACTGTTAATGCAACCCCATGTTGTCGAGAAGATTATCGCCGGCGACGGCAGCGAAACGATCATTGCCCCCAAAGCGCTGCGTCAGGTCGTCTCGGCGCAGACCGCCAACATTGTTCGCGATATGCTGATGACGGTTACCGAAAAGGGGGGAACCGGCACCCTGGCCGTTGTCCCCGGGTATCGCACCGCCGGCAAGACCGGAACGGCCCAGAAAGCCGACGCCGCCACGCGCAAATATTCCGTCGACAAGCGGGTCGCCAGCTTTGTCGGCTTCATCCCCGCCGAGAACCCCAAATTGGTCATCCATGTTCTTCTGGACGAGCCAAAAGGGCAAGTCTACGGCGGCTTGATTGCCGCGCCCATCTTTAGTCAAGTTGCGTCGCAAACTCTGCAACTGCTCGGCGTGCCGCCGACTTACCCGGAAGATCGCAACACGATTCTCCCCACGGCGGAAGAGATTGCCAATATCCTGGGGAACGCAGAAGCAGAAGAATTGTCGGCTCTGGACCCCCATTCATTCGATGATATAGTTGAAGTCGATGAAAATGGTGAAGCCATCGCTTTGGTGCCGAGCGGTCCGGTGATGCCTAACTTCGCTGGCTTGAGCAGTCGTCAGGTTCTGGAAATGGCGCAAGAGAACAATCTCAATCTGAAGTTGATCGGCAGCGGGCGAGTCATTGAACAGGATCCGGTCGCCGGCATGCCGATCCCCTTGGGGAGCGGAATCTGGGTCCGACTCGAACCCCCGAGTGACCGCCCGATCCCGGCAGAAAAGAGCTTGAAATGAAACTAACCAACCTCCTGACCAAGCTGCCGATCATCCAGCAGTTCGGACCGACCGATCTGATGGTTGCTGCGCTGTGTAACGACTCGCGGCTGGCACGCCCCGGCTCCGCCTTCTTTGCTTTGCGCGGTACAGCCCAGGATGGTCACAACTATATCTCGCAAGCGCTGCAGCAAGGGGCGAAAATTCTCTTTATGGAGAAGATGATATCGCTGCCGGCTGATTGCTGCGGGATCGTCGTTGCTGACTGCCGCAAAGCCCTTTCCCTTGCCGCCGCAGAATTTTACCAGCATCCGGAAGCAGCGCTCTGCATGGTCGGTGTCACCGGCACCAACGGCAAGACAACGATTACCTATCTCCTTGAAGCCATCCTGCGCGTTGCCGGCAAAGCGCCGGCCGTACTCGGGACAGTGAGCTATCGCTTCAACGATCTGGTAAAAGAAGCTTCTCATACCACCCCTGATGCGATTGAACTTTTCGCCTCTCTTGCCACCTTTCGCCAGCACGGCGCCACTGCCGCAGTGATGGAGGTTTCGTCGCACGCCCTGCATCAATACCGGGTCGAAGGGATCAGTTTTGATGCGGCGGTCTTTTCCAATCTGACGCCGGAACATCTCGATTACCACGCCGACATGGAGGAGTACTTTGCCGCCAAGCGTCTCCTCTTTGCTGAACGCCTAAAACCAGGGGGACGCGCCGCCCTCTGCATTGACGACGCTTATGGTGAGCGTCTCGCCAGCGAATTTCCGCAGGCGATAACCTGTGGCCTTGCGTCGCAGGCCGCTGTCCATCCGCAGGAGATCAAGCTCTCGCTTGACGGCATCCACGGAACCTTCGCCTCGCCACTGGGACTGTTGCGCATTGACTCGCGCCTGGTCGGCCCCTTCAATCTCCAGAATCTTCTCTGCGCGGTAGCCGCCGGCGTCGCCCTGAATCTGCCAGCGACGGCGATCGAAACCGGCATCGCCGCTGCCCATGCGGTCCCAGGACGTTTGGAACGGGTCGAAAACGCGCGCGGCGCCCTCATCCTTGTCGACTACGCCCACACTGGCGATGCCCTTGATAAAGCTCTCGCCGCCGTCGCCACCCTCAAGCCGCAACGGATCATCACCGTCTTTGGCTGCGGTGGCGACCGCGACCGGCGCAAGCGCCCGGTCATGGGGGAGGTTGCTGCCCGCCACTCTCATCTGGCGATCGTGACTTCGGACAATCCCCGCACTGAAGACCCGCATGCCATCATCGCCGAGATTGAAAAGGGGGTGCAGCAGATTCATCCGCGCCGTCTGAGCGAAATTGAAGCGCGGCAGGGTGAAAACGGCTACCTGGTCGTCCCTGACCGCCGTCAGGCGATCCGCCTCGCCGTCTCCCTTCTGACGACGGGAGATCTCCTCCTCGTTGCCGGCAAGGGGCACGAAGATTACCAGATTATCGGCAAAGAAAAGTTTCACTTTGACGATCGCGAAGAGTTGCGCGCAGCCCTGTCAGGCGGGGGACCGTCATGAATCTTGACCTGCAAAAGATCGCCAGTGCGGTCAATGGCAAACTCCACCCGTACCATGCCCATGGCGAAATTTGCGGCATCACCACTGATAGTCGCGCGGTGGCGCCCGGCGAACTTTTTGTGGCTTTACGCGGCCCGACCTTCGACGGCCACGACTTCATCGCCGCCGCTGCCGCCAACGGGGCAGGGGCGATCCTTTGTGACCATTTGGCAGCAGATTCACCTCTCCCGCAGATCGTTGTCGCCGACACTCTGCGGGCCCTTGGTGATCTTGCCGCCTTCTGGCGCCATCGTTTTCACCTGCCGGTTGCCGCCGTCACCGGTTCATCCGGCAAGACGACAACGAAAGAGATGCTGGCCGCTATTTTGACACGGACCGCGCCTGGCTTGAAGACCGCCGGCAACTTTAACAACCTGATCGGCCTGCCGCTGACGATCTTTCAACTCTCCAGCGCAGCACAATGGGCAGTCCTGGAGATGGGAATGAGTGAACGCGGCGAGATTGCCCGTTTGACCGAGATCGCCGTTCCCACCGTCGGCGTGATTACCAATGTGGCACCGGCCCATCTGCTGACCATGAAGAGCCTCGGCGCCATTGCCCGCGCCAAAGGAGAACTCTTTGCAGCGCTGCAACCGGGTTCGCTGGCGATCATCAATCTTGATGATGAACGGGTGGCGGCGATCCCGGTGGCTAACGGAGTACAGCGGCGCACCTACGGCCTGAACGCCGCCGCAGATATCCGCGCGGAAGAGATTCGTCCCGAGGGCGCGGAAGTGCGCTTCATTCTGCACGCCGCCGGCGAAACGCGCCCGATCCGTCTCGCTCTTCCGGGGCGGCACAATGTCAGCAACGCTCTGGCGGCAGCAGCGGCAGCCCTCGGCATGGGCCGCACCCTGGATGACATTGTCGCAGGACTCGATACTTTTGCACCGGTCAAAGGACGCATGGAGACCCACCTGCTCAGTGACGGCATTGTCCTGATCGAAGACACCTACAATGCCAACCCGCTCTCGGTTAAAGCCGCCCTCATCGCTCTTGATGAAATGGGTGGGAGCGGCGAGCGCATCGTCGTTCTCGGCGATATGCTCGAACTGGGAGAAAGCTCGGCAGATCTGCACCGCGAGGTCGGGGAGTTTGCGGCGGCACACTGCGACCGCCTCTTGCTCCTTGGGCCGGAAAGCCGCGAAATCGCGGCGGGAGCCCGCTCTGCCGGTCTGCCCGCGGCCCGTATTGCCCACTGCGCCAGCCACAGTGAGGTGGCACTGGCACTCATTCAATCCGCACGTCCCGGAGCCCGCATCCTCATCAAGGGGTCGCGGGGGATGAAAATGGAGCAGATTACCGCCGAACTGCGCAGCAAACTCGGCCTCCTGCCGACGAAAGGCTGACCGGATGCTTTATCACCTCCTTTATCCCCTGCACACCTACGTCTCGGCCTTTGGCGTCTTTCGCTATATAACCTTCCGCTCGATCTACGCGACGATCACTGCTCTGCTGATTGCTTTTCTCCTCGGCCCCTGGCTGATCAAAAAGTTGCAACACCTGCAGATTGGCCAAACCATCCGCCGCGACGGACCGGAATCGCACTTCAAAAAGGAAGGGACGCCGACCATGGGGGGGACGCTCATCCTCCTCTCCATCGTCCTGCCGACCCTCCTCTGGGCCGATTTGTCCAATCTCTATGTCTGGATCGTCCTCTTTGTCACCATCAGCTTTGGCGCGGTCGGCTTTATCGATGACTGGCGCAAGATCAAAGAGAAAAACAGCAAAGGGCTCTCAGCCCGGCAGAAGATGTTCTGGCTGACGCTGATCGCTTGCGTTGCCACGGTTCTGCTTTACTTCAGTGGCTTCAAGACGACTGTCGCTTTCCCCTTCTTCAAGACCTTCCGGCCTGACTTTGGTCTGTTTTACATCCCCTTTGCGGTGCTGGTGATTGTTGGCGCCGGCAATGCCGTCAATCTGACCGATGGCCTCGATGGTCTGGCGATCGGTCCGATGGTGATTGCTGCCGGGACCTACCTGATCTTCGCTTATGCTGCCGGCAACTTTAAGGTCGCCGAATACCTGCAGATCACCGGGGTCAATGGCGCCGGCGAACTCAGCGTCCTTTGCGGCGCCATGGTCGGGGCGGGGCTCGGATTCCTTTGGTTTAATACCTATCCCGCCCAGGTCTTTATGGGCGATGTCGGCAGTCTTTCCCTTGGCGGCGCTCTCGGCACGATTGCTGTCATTACCAAACAGGAACTGGTTCTGCTCGTCGTCGGCGGTATCTTTGTTATGGAAGCCGTTTCGGTTATTGTCCAGGTCACCTCATTTCGCCTCTACGGAAAACGGGTCTTCCGCATGGCGCCGATTCACCATCATTTTGAACTCAAGGGCTGGCCGGAGCCGAAGATAATCGTCCGTTTCTGGATTATCAGTATCCTGCTGGCCTTGATTGCTATCTCAACCCTGAAGCTGCGTTAACGAACAGGTAAGTCATGAATCGAATCGAATATCCGCAGCAGAAGATTATGATTGTCGGTGCCGGCCGGACCGGCATCGCCCTGTGCCGTTATTTTGTTCAGCGCAGTGCTGCGGTGACACTGTCGGATACACGACCGGCCGATAGTCTGGCAGAACTCGACGAACTCACCCATCTCGGTGTCAATCTTGATCTCGGCGGCCATACAACCGCGAAGTTTTTATCGAGCGATCTGATCGTCATCAGTCCCGGGGTTTCTCTCCAGTTGCCGGCGATCAAGGCAGCCGTGACGGCCGGCATTCCAGTTTTAGGCGAAATTGAAATCGCTTGCCGCGAATTTGACGTGCCGCTGATTGCCATTACCGGCACCAATGGCAAATCGACAACAACGACGCTGATCGGCGCTATCTATTCCGCCTGGGGCAAGCAACCCTTTGTCGGCGGCAATCTCGGCACCCCGCTTATCGCGTCGACGCAGCGCAGTGATTATGACGTCATTGTTGCCGAAATCTCCTCCTTCCAACTCGAAGCTGTAAAGCAATTTCATCCCCGTTACGCGCTCCTGCTCAACCTGAGTGAAGATCATCTCGACCGCTATCCGGATATGGTGAGCTATATAAACGCCAAACGGGAGATTTTCAAGCGCATGACAACCAGCGATGTCGCCATTCTTAACGCCGAAGATGCTCGCACGGCCACCTTCAGCGAGACGATCATCGCCCAAAAGATCTTTTTTTCATCCAAGCGGATTCTGGACAAAGGTATGGGCTACGATGGCGCCCACATCGTCTGGCGCCACCAAGGCAGTGAATCCCACTTCCCGGTCAGTGAGCTGCAAATCAAGGGACTGCACAACATTGAAAATGTCATGGCAGCCCTCATTGCCCCCCTCTGTGAGGGTTGCCCACCAGAGCTTGCCTGGAAGGCGGTCTGTGCTTTTCGCGGCCTGGAGCATCGGATGAATCTGGTGCGCGTCCTGAACGGCGTCCCTTGGTACAACGATTCCAAAGGGACCAACGTTGGCAGTGTCATCAAGAGTCTGGAAGGGTTGCAACCACCGGTGACGCTGATTGCCGGGGGGAAGGACAAGGGGGGTGATTATGCCCCGCTTGCTGACCTCATCAGCGAAAAGGTTCGTCATCTTATCCTCATTGGTGAGGCGCGCGCGCGGATCGAGGCGGCGCTGGGAAACCTGACCCATACGGTCCACGCCGCTTCACTGGATGATGCAGTATCTCTAGCCCACGCACTGACAGAAACGGGGGGTACGGTCCTCCTTTCGCCGGGATGCTCGAGTTTTGACATGTTCAAGAGTTACGCCGAGCGCGGCAACGTCTTCAGCGCCGCCGTCGGCCGTTTGCCGGAGGTACGGCGATGAGCGAAAAACTCCCCAGCCCGACGCGTGAATATGATTGGAGCATCCTCCTCCTCGCAGTCCTCCTCACCGCCGTCGGGGTGGTCATGGTCTATTCGTCATCCGCGGAAATGGCTGACACGCTGGAGCGCTATCAAAAAGATGACTTTTACTTCCTGAAACGACAAGCCATCTTCGCTGTTATCGGCTGCGCTGTGATGGCCGTGATGATGCATTACGACTACAAAAAACTACGCAAAGTTGCCGGGCTCGGCTTGCTGGTTTGCATGTTCCTGCTTTTGGCGGTTTATATTCCCGGCCTGGGAGTGAAAATCAACGGGGCGCAGCGCTGGCTGCGTCTCGGATTTAATCTGCAGCCGGTCGAACTCGCCAAGATAGCCCTGATTATTTACATGGCGCACTCCTTGACCAAAAAGCAGAAAAAAGTCCGTGAATTCGTCCACGGCATCCTCCCCTACACGATCGTCCTCGGCATTATTCTCACCTTGTTAATGCTTCAACCCGATCTTGGCAGTGCCATGACCCTTGTCGCCGTTGCCATCGCCATGCTTTTTATTGCCGGCATGCGCTATGCTTATTTCGGCTACATCCTCGCCATTCTTATCCCCCTCGGGTCGTTTTTTGTGATGAACAGTCAGTATCGCATGCAACGAATCTTTGGTTTTCTCGACCCATGGAAGGATCCTACCGGAAACGGCTTGCAGATCATTCAAAGCTGGATCGCCATCGGCAGCGGCGGAATCTTTGGCAAGGGACTCGGAGAAGGTCGGCAAAAGCTCTTCTATCTGCCGGAAGCTCATACCGATTTCATCCTTTCGGTCATCGGTGAAGAATGGGGGTTTATCGGTCTCTCACTGATTGTCCTCTGTGTTTATCTCCTCTTTCGCCGCGGCATGAACACGGCGCTGATGGCACCGGATGACTTTGGTCGTTATCTTGCTTTCGGGATCACTTTTCTTCTCGCTTTCCAGGCCGTCTTCAATATGTGCGTTGTCCTTGGTCTTGTCCCGACCAAAGGGCTGGCCCTCCCCTTTATCTCTTACGGTGGCTCCAGCCTGGTATGCACCCTGGCAGCAATCGGCATCCTCCTGAATGTGTCGAGCCAGGCGCAAGGGCGAGGAGTGTCGTCATGAGAATGCTTTTGGCCGGTGGTGGCACTGGTGGACATCTCTTCCCAGCTGTGGCTTTGGCGCAAAGGCTGCTGGAAACAGACACGACGGCACAAGTCCTCTTTGTCGGAACCGAAAACGGGATCGAGGCGACCGTCCTCCCCGAACTCGACCTCCCCCTCGAAACGATTGAAATCTCGGGAATTGCCGGGCGCGGCTGGCTTGAACGTTTACGCATCGCCCCGGCTCTGCTGAAGAGCGTCCGACAATCGCTCGCTATTTTCAAAAAATTTCAGCCGGATGTCGTCGTTGGCGTTGGCGGCTATGCTTCCGGCCCGGCCCTGCTCGCAGCCCGCCTTGCCGGCGTTCCTTTTCTGATTCACGAGCAGAATGCCGAATTTGGCTTGACCAATCGTTTTCTTTCCCGCTGGGCGCAGCGGATCTGCCTCTCCTTTCCGCCAGCCGGCAACCGTCCGTTGCCGCCAGAACGCACGGTCGTCACCGGAAATCCGGTTCGTCACGGCATGACCGCCGTCGGACCGATCCCGTCAGAAGAACGTACCCTCCTGGTCTTCGGTGGCAGTCGCGGCGCTCAGGCCATCAATGATGCTGTCGTGGCAGCCATTCCGGCGCTCAGGCAGCTCTGTCCGGATCTGCGCATTATCCATCAAACCGGTAGCTCTGATTACGAACGGGTCGCCGCCGCCTATGCTGCGCTCGGTCTGAGTACAAAGGATCTCTCCCCGTTTCTGCAAGATATGGCGAGTGCTTATGCGCAGACCCATCTGGTCCTGTGCCGGGCCGGCGCGACCACTCTGGCAGAATTGACCGCAACCGGACGGCCGGCGATCTTGATCCCCTACCCCTACGCCACCGCCGACCATCAAACCGTAAATGCACGGATCTTAGCGGAACAGGGGGCGGCTCTCCTCCTGCCGCAGAGTGAAATTTCGTCTGCGACCCTGGCGACCCTCCTGGGGAATCTCCTGAATGATCGCCCGACACTGTTGCGGATGGGAGCAATCGCCCGCTCTCTCGGACAACCCGCTGCCGTCGACAAGTTACTGGCCGAGTGCCACAGCATTGCCAGGAAAGGCTGAATATGTACGGAAAAATACGCAAAATCCACTTTATCGGCATCGGCGGCATCGGCATGAGCGGCATTGCCGAAGTCCTGCTTAATCTCAATTACCAGATCTCCGGATCAGATCTGCGCGCCAGTGACATTACCCAGCGCCTCGGAGCGATGGGGGCGGAGATCTATCTCGGCCACGCCGCCAGCAACCTGCGCGATGTTGATGTCGTTGTCACCTCGAGTGCAGTCAAGAGCGATAACGCGGAAGTCACCGAGGCGCTACGCCGCCTGATTCCGGTGATCCCCCGCGCCGAGATGCTCGCGGAACTGATGCGGATGAAGTACGGCATTGCCGTTGCCGGCACGCACGGCAAAACGACAACAACGAGTATGGTCGCCACGATCCTTTGCCATGGAGATCTTGATCCGACGGCGGTCATCGGCGGCCGGCTGGATGCCTTTGGTTCCAACGCCAAACTCGGCCAGGGGAAGTTTCTTGTCGCCGAGGCGGATGAATCCGATGGTTCCTTCCTCAAACTTTCGCCGACGATCGCCATTGTGACCAACATCGATGCCGACCACCTTGACTTCTATCGCGACCTGGAGGAAATCAAGGAAACTTTTATTGAATTTATCAATAAAATCCCCTTTTATGGCCGCGCGATCCTTTGTCTCGATGACAAGAACATTCAAGGCATCATCCCCCAGGTTCGTAAACGCTTCACGACCTACGGCTTCTCGGCCCAAGCCGATTTTCAAGCCAGTGAAGTCGAGCATCACGGTCTGCAGACCTCCTTTGCCGTCGACTACTGCGGGCAACGCCTCGGTCGCATCTCCTTCCAGATGCCCGGCGACCACAACGTCCTCAATGCTCTGGCCGCGACCGCCGCGGCTATGGAGGTGGGGCTCGACTTTGCGACGATCGCAGCCGGCTTTAAAAATTTTGGCGGGGTGCAGCGGCGTTTTCAGATCAAGGATGAAATTAACAACATCATGATCGTTGATGACTACGGGCACCATCCGGCAGAGATCAAAGCAACACTCAATGCCGCCCGCAACGGCTGGGAGCGGCGGATTATTACCGTCTTTCAACCCCATCGTTACAGCCGCACCGCCGCTCTTTTCGATGATTTTACGACTGCTTTTTATGAGACCGACCAACTGATCATCCTCGACATCTATGCCGCCGGTGAGGATGCAATTGACGGCATCAGCTCAGAAAAACTCGCGGCACAGGTCTCCGGACACGGCCACAAAGATGTTCACTACCTGGCTGATCGCGACAAGGTCCTCGACCACCTCTTGAGCAACTGCCAGGAGGGGGACATTGTCATCACTATGGGCGCAGGCAATGTCTGGCAAATCGGGGAGGAATTCATCAAAAGACTGCACGCCGCTGCGCCACAGCAGGAGAGGACATGAACCGGAACGAACTGCGTAAGATGAAAATAGCCGTCCTTTACGGCGGAGTCTCCTCCGAACGGGAAGTTTCGCTGCGAACCGGAAGTGCCGTCCTGACAGCCCTGACCCGCTGTGGCTATAACGCCGTCGGCATCGATGCTGATCGAGATCTCGCCGGCAAGCTGTTGGCGACAGGAGCAGAAGTCGTCTTTATCGCTTTGCACGGTCGCCATGGTGAAGACGGCACCGTGCAGGGGCTCCTGGAGATCCTCGGCCTCCCTTATACCGGCAGCGGCGTCCTTGCTTCGAGTATGGCCATGGACAAAGTGACGACGAAGCGCTTGTTCCTGCAACAGGGCATCTCCACCCCGGACTTTTGTGTTTACCATCGGGGCGACAACGTTGAAAACTTCACGGCGCAGATCAAACACTGGCCGGTCATTGCCAAACCAGTCCATGAAGGCTCGACCATCGGCGTTACGATTGCGCATAATCCCGAGGAATTAGCAGCCGGCCTCGAGGCGGGCCTGGCTTATGACCGCACCATCCTTGTCGAGGAATTTATCCAGGGCGACGAGGCGACAGTGAGCGTGCTCAATGGCGTAGCCCTCCCGGTGATTCAGGTTGTTCCAAAGAGCGGCTTTTACGATTTCTCCTCGAAATATACTGCCGGGCAGACGGAATATCTCCTCCCCGCCCCTTTCACCCGGGAGATTTATGCAGAACTCCAGGAGTCCGCTGTAGCGGCCGTCGCCATTCTCGATTGCCTGGGCGCGGCCCGGGCAGATTTCATGATCAAAAAAGGCAAGATCTACTGCCTTGAGGTCAATACGATTCCAGGGATGACTGAGACAAGTCTCCTCCCCAAAGCTGCGGCGCAGGCCGGTATCGACTTTGATGAACTTGTACAGCGAATTCTCGAAAGTGCCGGGACGGAGAAATAGGGGCTTAGTATGCGCGATTTCAAACCTAAACGCTCGAATCAAGTCACAGCGACACGCTATACGCGGACAACGGTCAAACCGAACCGTAAGCGCAAAGAAGCAAAACCTCCGCGGAATTGGCGTCAATTTTTCTGTCGTATCTACCATTTGAGTAAATGGCCCGCCCTGGCCTGTGGTGCGACCCTCCTTTTACTTGTCATATTCAATGCCGGAAAATCGACCATTTATGATTCCAATTTTTTCCGGGTTGCGTCTGTTCAGGTGATAAGTTCCGGAAGAATAGAGACTGGTTTAATCCGAGAAATATCCGGAGTGCAGAACGGTCTCAGTATGTTTGATCTAGACCTCAATACGATTGGTGCCCGAATCGAAAAAAATCCTTGGGTAGCCACAGCGGAAGTCGAACGGGTCTTTCCCCGAACCGTGACAATCAAAGTGACGGAATTTACACCGGCTGCAATCATTAATCATGGCTGTCTCTACTATGTTGCCCAGGATGGAACGATCTTCAAGCCTGTTGAAATGGGGGAGAAAATTAACTTTCCACTGTTGACCGGAATGGAACAAAAGGATATCTTGCAAAATCAGAAAGAGACGCGCTTGCTTTTAGCAGGAGCGGTCAGATTGGCTGAATTATTACGGACACGCAAATCGTTTAATCTGGAGAAACTCTCGGAAATTCATATCGATCCCTTGCAAGGATATGAACTGATGACGCTGCAAGGAGGCGTGCCGGTAAAAATCGGTTTTGATAATTTTGAGCCGAAACTGGCTCGTCTAGATCGGATCTACACCGAAATTGAATCCCGCCTTTCGGTGACCCAATACATCGACCTTAATGCTGCCGATCGTGTGGTTGTAAAACTCGATCCGATCGTTACACAAAGCAAACAAGAAAAAAGTTAAATTTCAAATCATACTCAAGGGGCATATTATGAGCAGTAGACAGGAAAATCTTGTTGTCGGTCTCGACATCGGCACAACGAAAATCTGTGCAATTGTCGGCAACCTGACCGAGGAGGGCCTCGATATTGTCGGAATCGGGACATCGCCGTCACGAGGATTACGTAAGGGGGTGGTAATTAATATTGACGCCACCGTCGATGCGATTCAAAAAGCCCTGAAAGAAGCCGAACGTATGGCTGGCTGCGAAATCAGTTCCGTCTTTGCCGGTATCGCCGGTGGGCATATAAAGGGATTAAACTCGCAGGGGATTATCGCCATCAAAAATCGCGAGGTCACTCAGGATGATGTCCGCCGTGTCATTGATGCCGCCAAAGCTATCGCTATTCCGATGGATAGAGAAGTCCTGCATATTCTTCCCCAAGAATATATCATTGATGACCAGGATGGGATCAAAGAACCTTTGGGGATGAGTGGCGTTCGCCTTGAGGCTCGAGTACACATCGTCACCGGAGCGGTTGCCAGTGCTCAAAATATTATTAAGTGTTGTACGCGGGCCGGCGTCGATGTTGCAGATATCGTCCTTGAGCAACTCGCCTCCTCCGAAGCGGTATTAGCCCCTGATGAGAAAGAACTCGGTGTGGCCCTTATTGATATCGGCGGTGGGACCACCGATATTGCCATCTATGTGGACGGTGCGATTAAACATACAGCTGTTCTTGCTTTAGGCGGGAACCATCTTACCAACGACATCGCTGTAGGGTTACGGACGCCGATGGCGGAGGCCGAGCGGATCAAACACAAATACGGCTGTTGTCTCACGTCATTGGTTGGTAAGGATGAGACGATTGAAGTCCCTTCTGTGGGGGGTCGGCAGCCGCGCATCCTCTCACGGCAACTCCTTGCCGAAATTCTCGAACCCCGCGTTGAAGAAATTTTTGCCCTTGTTCACCGGGAATTGGCACGGAGTGGCTATGAAAGTGTCATTGCTTCAGGGATTGTCCTCACCGGTGGGACAGCTATTCTGCCAGGGATGCCAGAACTTGCCGAGCAAATCTTCAACCTTCCGGTCCGACGCGGAGTCCCGCAGGGAATTGGCGGACTTGTTGACGTTGTCAACTCTCCGGTCTATGCCACAGGGGTCGGTCTCGTCAAATACGGCTCACGCAACATGGAAGTTCGCACTTTTTCCAAAGGGCAAAAGAATGTCTTTGAACGGGTGACCCAACGCATGAAGGAATGGTTTGGCGAGTTTTTCTGATTTTTCCAGTGTGATTAAGCTCATTAACGTACGGGCAGTAAGACGCTCGGAAACCCTGCAGGGAGGGAATATGTTCGAATTTGATGAAAATATCGATCAGTCAGCAAGAATCAAAGTGATCGGCGTCGGCGGTGGCGGTGGTAATGCAATCAATACAATGATCAAAACCGGTATTGACGGCGTGGAATTTATCGTTGCCAACACAGATGCACAGGCCTTGAGGGCGAATACAGCATCACTTAAAATCCAGCTCGGCGCCAAGCTTACAAAAGGTCTTGGCGCAGGCGCTAATCCTGAAGTAGGGAAGGAAGCTGCCCTGGAAGATCGCGACCGTATTGCTTCCATTCTTAATGGTGCGGATATGGTCTTTGTAGCCGTCGGTCTTGGCGGTGGAACCGGAACGGGCGCCGCGCCGGTCATCGCCCAAGCGGCGAGAGAAGTCGGGGCATTGACAGTTGGGGTCGTGACCAAGCCCTTTAGTCGCGAAGGCAAGTTGCGTATGCAGAAAGCAGAAGACGGCGTCATCGCACTCAAAGAGGTCGTCGATTGCCTCCTGGTAATCCCCAATGACCGACTGATAGGTCTCGCAGGAAAATCGATGAGTGTCGTCGACGCCTTCCGCCCGGCCGATGATGTCCTGCGTCAAGCAGTCCAGGGAATTTCTGACCTCATTACCACGCAAGGAATGATCAATGTCGACTTTGCTGACGTCAAGGCGGTCATGAGTGATCGGGGCATGGCGATGATGGGAATCGGGATGGCTGAGGGTGAAAAGCGCGCCACCGAGGCAGCGATGCAGGCGATTAGCAGCCCACTACTGGAAGAAATTGATATTTCCGGGGCAAAGGGCGTATTGGTCAATATTTGCGGTTCATCGAGTATGACCATGGATGATTTTGATGAAGTTTCACGCATTATCCATGAAAAAGTCCATGAAGATGCCAATATCATCGTCGGTCTTGTCATTAATGAAGAGATGGGACAGAAGATCAAAGTGACGGCTATTGCCACCGGATTTGGCTCGTCATTTTCCAAAAACAAGTCCAACGAAGACCAGTTAAAGACAAGGCACAATATTAACATTGTGCCTCCGGTAGTGACACATACCAATCGCGAAATACCGACGTTCATTCGTCTGGAAAAGCAAAAGAGTCTTCCTGCCGGGATTCGTCTTGATTTGAATGACACGATTGAAGAATATGAAATTCCCACTTTTTTACGTAAGCGTGTAGATTAACAGGTCTAGTTTTAAATCCCAACAAAAGAAGGGACATGCACTTGCATGTCCCTTCTTTTGTTTCTAACCATAAGATTGCATCTATTTCCAGACGAAAAAAAGCCCGCCTTATTACAAGGCGGGCTTTTCTCAATAAATTTCGGCGGCGACCTACTTTCCCACACGGCTTCCCATGCAGTATCATCAGCGCGGTAGGGCTTAACTTCTGTGTTCGGGATGGGAACAGGTGTGACCCCTACGCTATAGCCACCGAAAAACTTAAATCACTTAAATTTCGGACAATTGCTGTAGACAGATACATGCGGTCCTTCTTTGGCAATCGGTCTTCATCGCTTTTGGAAGTCGGGGGGAAGCGAACTTCCCCCCTTCCTCACTAAAACTTTTTATGGTCAAGCCTCACGGTCGATTAGTACCGGTTAGCTGAACACATTACTGTGCTTACACACC
>DIKR01000089.1:8088-8214 GCA_002424625.1 Desulfuromonadaceae bacterium UBA5613 | reverse complement strand
CCTGGACACCGGGACGGGTCCAGTTGTTCAAGGACAACCGGAACGATAGCCCCGAAGGGAGCTTCCACAAGATCACCCTCGATGTCGCCCGCCTCCAGCAGATCACCCAAAGCCTCACCCTGTCGG
>DIKR01000089.1:5745-8078 GCA_002424625.1 Desulfuromonadaceae bacterium UBA5613 | reverse complement strand
GGCTGGATAGTGAGTATCGCTTTACTTATATCAGTCCGGCAGTCCGCGCCTACCCCGGTGGGGAAGGTTATGGTGATCAGGGGATCCTCGCCCAGGTGGAACTGCGCTACCGCGTCATGCAGCTAAACCCCTATCTGTTCTATGACCTGGGGCATGTACGCATCAACAAACATGACGACGGCTCCGATAACCACCGCCGTATCGACGGCACCGGGATCGGCCTGCGCGCTGATTACAAAAACCTGTCCTCCGACATCGCCGTCGCCTGGCGCACCCGTGGCGGTGAGCCCCTGTCTGACAGCAAGGATCGCGACCCGCGCCTGTGGGTGACGGTGGGGTACAAGTTTTGAAACTCACAAGGGCTTAGCCGGTAACGGCTAGGCCCTTTTCTTTTGTCCGGATAGTTTATTCTGGTGAATGGGAGAAAAGGGGGGACCGTCTGGCGCGTTATAGGATTAAAATGGTCGCGGGTTGTTGCGGAGAGGGGTCTTTCTTGCGGGCGGTTTCAAGGATTCTGTGTTGTTCGTCCCTGTCTTTTAATGCACATACAAATGACAGTGTTGTAGCCAAAAAACATTTTTGTTGTGCATTGAGGATTTACTTTTCTGCAAAGGTTGGAATCACCGGGAAGAGAAGTGCATTGTTCTTTACAGGCACACCCATCGGCATAGAGACATTCATTTTCAAATTTGCAGGCAGGCTTCTGCTGGTTTTCTTTGACAGGTACAGATGAAAGAGCCATTTTATTGTTCCACATGATTGTTATTTTTTGTCTGACAATTCTGGCAAGAATCTTACATTTCAGGAAATTAGTCCATAAATATTCAGCATAAGAACCATATTTAGCTGAATCGTTCCGGCCGTTTTTGTGTAAAATATTTTGCTTGATCTGCATCAAGGCGAAGAGACGAATTATCCTGTAGAGTTAACTCAAATCTATTTAACCCGGAGGTCGTGATGAGCAATGGACAGAGTAATTTAGTCGGACAGGCTTTGACCCTTAACGAATTGGTCAGTTATCAGGATGATGCTGTCGTCAGTAAGACGCTTCTCGATCGCAAGGGGGTAGGGACAATTACTCTCTTTTCCTTTGCCGCCGGGCAGGGGTTGAGCGAACATACCGCCCCTTTCGACGCAGTAGTGGAGATTGTGGACGGTGAGGCGGAGATTACCATCGATGGGGTGGCACAGACGGTGCTGGCCGGACAGTTGCTGATCATGCCGGCCAATCACCCGCATTCATTGCAGGCTGTCAAACCCTTCAAAATGCTGCTGGTGATGATCCGGGGGTAATGTTACAGCGCGCCACTGCGCTGCAACAGTTTCTCGAGGGCGCTCGCCAACTCTTTGTAGCCGGCGGCATTGGGATGGATGGGATCGGATTTAAGGGCGGAATCGCTGAGGATTTCCGCCAGAACATCCTCTTCGAACGGGATTCCGGCTTCGCTGGCAATTTCGGCATAAAGCGGCGGAACTTGCAAACCGAAGCCGAGGGTGGGGACGGCAATGAGGACGACGGCGATTCCCCGTTCTTTGGCGCCTTGTACCATGGCGCGCAGGTTCTCCTTGACCTGCGCCGCATCGAGACGGCGGAGAAAATCGTTGCCGCCGAGGCAGAGGAGGAGCAGTGCCGGCTGTGTTTCATCCAGGGTCCTGGTCAGTCGTGCCCGTCCTTCGGCGCTCACTTCTCCGGGAATACCGGCATTGATCACTGTTCGTCCCGTCAAAGTGGCGAGGATTGCCGGATAACTCTCGGTTCGGTCGGCGCCGGTTCCATAGGTGAGGCTGTCGCCAAAGGCGAGGATCACAGCATCACTGGCCAAGAAGGGGAGCTTCTCCGCTTTCTGGCAGGACGAGAGCAGGAGGGTGCAGAGGAAGAAGAAGAGACAGGCACTGGTCGGGAGGTTTTTTCTGATCATGGCAGGGGATGATATCGCAGGGATGAAATGAATGTCAATTTGCCCTGCGCGAGTCTGTCTGCCGAATTGACAGTTGCGGCGCAAGCGGTTAATGTGCGCCATCGTTTTTTCAACAGAAGGCAGTCATTATGAGCAAGAAGATCAAATCGCCGGTCGCGCCGGCCGATACCCCTGAAATCGTTCCTCCCCGCCGCAGCAAATCTTCCGGTTCTGCACCTCTTGTCAATAAAAAAGCCGCCGCCCGCGCCGCTGGTGATGCTGCCCGCGCGGCCGGGGTAATCGATCCCTTTACCCGCAAGAAACCCGTTACTCCCAAGCCTGGTCGCTCCCGGGATCTCACTGATGCGCGTCCGCCTCGCTCCGAAGCGATTGAAGTGGACATCATGCGTCTGGATGCCGATGGCGTCGGCATCG
>DIKR01000089.1:0-5667 GCA_002424625.1 Desulfuromonadaceae bacterium UBA5613 | reverse complement strand
TTGCGGCGGGTGATCAAGGCGCATCCGCACCGTATCGCCAAACGCTGTGACTCCCTGACCTCCTGCCAGGGGTGCCCCCTCCTTTGTCTCGATGAAGCCGCGCAGTTCGAGATCAAGCAGATTCGTATCCGTTCGGCCTTCAATCAATATCCGCAACTCAAGGGGGTGGAGATAGCACCGATCTGGAGTGCTCCGGAAACCTTTGGTTATCGCAGTAATGCCAAGCTCGTCTTCGGCCGCAAGCGCGGCATGGTGCAGCTCGGCCTGTATCGGCGCGGCACCCATGATGTCGTCGATCTCGCCGGTTGTCCGTTGCACCATCCCTTGATTAATCGTATTGCCAGCGTGGTGCGGGAAGAGGTCGAGAAGCAGGAAATTTATATCTACAATGCCGAGAAGGGGCGGGGTCTGCTCCGTTACCTGCTGATCCGGGTCAGTCCCTCCCGTAACAAGGCGATGGTCACCTTTGTGGTGGCAGAGCGCGATCTGAAGCAGCTGCCGCACCTCGCCAAATCCCTGCAAAAGCGGGTGCCGGAAGTGGTGTCAGTACAGCAGAATGTCAATGCCACCACCGGCAATATCATCGTCGGTCGCGATACCCAGCGTCTCGCCGGGGTGACCGACCTCCTTGATCAGGTCGGCGACATCCGCTTGCAACTGGCGCCCGCGTCCTTCTTTCAGGTCAATCACGCCCAGGCGGCGCGCATTTATCAGTTGGTGCGGGAATGGGCACAGCTGCAAGCCAGCGAGACCGCCGTCGATCTTTACTGTGGTATCGGTGGGATTGCTCTCCATCTGGCACGGGATGCCGGCCGCGTTTATGGCATCGAGACGATCGAGGAGGCGGTCAAGAACGCCCGCGCCAATGCCCTGCTTAATGACCTGCGCAACTGTATCTTTATTGCCGGTGATGCGGAAGAGGTGGTCGAGGACCTCTGCAGCGAGATTCAGCGCGCCGAGGTGGTCGTCCTCAACCCTCCGCGCAGTGGCTGTCAACCCCAGGTGTTGAAGGCGGCAGCCTCTTTACAGCCGCGCACGCTTATCTATGTCTCCTGTAATCCCGAGACCCTTGCGCGCGATCTCAGTCTCCTCCATCCCCTCGGCTATGCGGCCGACGCCGTACAGCCGGTCGATATGTTTCCGCAGACCGCCCACATCGAAACCGTGGTTCGTTTGGTGCCGATCACCCCTTAATCGACGAGCTCTTCCTTGTTGCGCCGCAGCAGATCGCCCGGTGCAGCGCCTTGGGGCAAGGGCATGCGCACCTTGGCATTCGGTTGAATGGTGCTGACGACTTCATTGCTGCTGTTCATCACCTCACGCACGACAAATTGATCCTGGCGCATCTGCGGGCCGAGTAGTTCTAATTCCTCGCCGCTAAAGAAACGGTTGCGGGCGCCGACCCAGCCGCTGCCATCGGCGAGGACCTCCTCGACACTGCCGACAAAGTCGCAGGCGCGCCGATAGCGGGAATCGCCGGCATGAATCCGCGCATCACTGCCGCCGAAAAGGAAGCCGCTGTCGTAGGGGCGATGGCTGACCTTGTCGAGTTCGTCGCGCCACAGCGGATCGTAATGCCACCCGGCCGGATCGGCAGCGTAGGCGTCGAGAGCGGCGCGGTAAACGCGGGTCACGGCAGCGACGTAATAAACGCTCTTCATTCGTCCTTCGATCTTCAGGCTGTCAATGCCGGCGTTGATCAGGGCCGGGAGGTGTTCGGCGAGACAAAGATCGCGGCTGTTCATGACATAAGAGCCGCGTTCATCTTCTTCGATTGCCATGAATTCATTGGGACGCTTCTCTTCGACCAGGGCGTATTTCCAGCGGCAGGGCTGAGTGCAGGCCCCCTGATTGGCGCTGCGCTGATTGAGAGCAGCGGAGAGCAGGCAGCGCCCGGAGTAGGACATGCACATGGCGCCGTGGACAAAGACTTCGAGGCCGACCGTGGTCTCGGCGCGAATGGCAGTGATCTCCGCCAGGGTCAGTTCGCGGGCGAGGTTGACGCGGGTGACGCCGTGCCCCTGCCACAGATTGGCGGCGGTGGCATTGGTGGTATTGGCCTGGGTCGAGAGGTGCAGGGGGCGTTGCGGATCGATCTGACGCACCAGGGCGAGAACGCCGGGATCGGCAACGATGTAGGCGTCAATGCTGCTTGGACGCAACTCTTCGAGCCAGGCGGCAAGATCGGGAAACTCAGCCGGGCGGGCGTAGGCATTGAGAGTCAGATAGAGTTGCTTCCCGTAACTGTGCGTCAAGGCCACGGCCGCGCCGAGGGCGGTAGAATCGAAGTTCCCGGCGGCCGCCCGCAAACCGAAGTTCTGACCGCCCAGATAGACGGCATCAGCGCCAAAGCGCAGGGCGGCGGCCAGTTTTTCCGGGTCGCCGGCCGGGGCGAGGAGTTCCGGTTTTTTCATCATGTTTCTCCTTTGAGGGGCGAGGTTGCAGCGGCACTCCTATAGCATAATGTGGCGTTAAAGGGAAAAAATTGACAGCTGTTCTCTTTTGCCGGAACGCTTTCCTGCTTGACAAGATTCCAAAAAGACTTTAATTTTTCTTGGATTTATAACTTTTTTGTCCGTCAGCCCGCGGCTGAACGGCTTCTATTTTGAGCAAGGAGATCATGATGCTCTACAAACGAATCCTCCCCCTGATGGCTCTGCTGATCGGATTTGCTTCCCCGCTCTTTGCCCAGACGTCGATGGCTCCGGCGGGAGAAGGAGTGCCGGCAGAAAACAGTTCGGCCTATCTTACCTATGAAGTGCAAAAAGGAGATACTCTCTGGGGGATTTCGAGAAGGTTTATTGAGGATCCTTATTACTGGCCTGATCTCTGGGCGAATAACCCGGACATCCAGAATCCTCATTTTATCTTTCCCGGCCAGCAGTTGCGGATTTACTCCGGTCCGATCGTTGTGGTCGGAGTTGAAGAGGAGAAGGTCGCCCCTGCCCCGGAAGCTGTGATCTCAGAAATTACTCCGGCCGCGGCAGCGCCGGCGGTTATCGCCGAGCCGGTGGTGACGATTGTGATTCCCGCTGGTCTCAGCTTTATTGGCGAAGGCGAGCAGAGTGCCGGTGGCACCATCTTTGACTTCCCCGTTGCCCGCCATTTTTCCGGGAATGGCGATACTGTCTTTGTCCGCATGCCGGCGGAGACGAATGTCGCGATCGGCGATTCACTCCAAATTGTCAAATCCCGGGCTGATATCATTCACCCCGTCACTAAAAAGCGACTCGGTTTTCAGGTTGATCAACTCGGAGTCCTCGAAATAACCGCGCTGGGCAAAGATCTCCACACGGCGATTATTCGTAAAAACTTCCGGGAGGTTGAGCGCGGGGCCTGGTTGTCTCCCCGTAAAGCCCTTCACCAGCAGATCGCGTTGCGCCGCGCAACAACGGAGATGAGCGGAATGGTCATCGCGACGGCGCTGCGTAAAGAGTTGCAAGGGCCAAACGAAGTCCTCTTTGTCGATCTCGGCGAGAATCATGGACTCAAAACCGGGAACCTGTTGACCCTGACCCGGCCGCATAAAGCAACGGATCTGGTGACGATCAAAAAAAGCCGGGATGCTGCGATTGTTTATCCTGAGGAGCTTATCGGCTACGCTCTCGTCGTCGATACCAATCCGGAGACCGCCACCGCGGTCATCCTCAAAGCTCTTGCTCCGGTCGTCATCGGTGATCTGGTTCGCGCCCAAACCGGAACGCTGGCACGTTAAGTACGGTGTGAGGGGGAGATGACGGAAACTGAACAGGATTGGCTTCGCCTGCACCTGACCCCCGGCCTCGGGCGTAAGGGGCTCTTCCGTTTATTGGAGCACTTTTCTGCCCCCGGTGCCGCCCTCGAGCATGCGCCGGCCGGTTGGCAGGGGATTCCCGGCTTGCGGAATATCGGCCTTATCCCCTCCACTGCGGCGCCGCAGTTTCTCGCTGCCCGCCGGCAAATTGAACAGAGTCAGGCCCGCCTCGTCAGCTACTGGGACGAGGCGTATCCATTGCTGCTGCGGGATATCCCTGATCCGCCCGCCCTTCTTTATCTGCACGGCGCCGAACCGCCCGCCGAAGCCCTGGCGATCGTTGGCTCTCGTAACGCTTCGCCGACAGGCCGGCATCTGACTGCAGAGATTGCCCGCGAGTTGGCCTCGCGTGGTATCGGTATTGTTAGCGGCCTGGCGCGCGGCATCGACACCGCGGCCCACGAAGGAGCGCTGGCGGGGCAGGGGCCGACCGTTGCGGTCCTTGGTTGCGGCATTGATCGCATCTACCCGCCCGAGAATGAACGTCTTTTCAAGCGAATCCTGGCAGAAGGGGGAACCCTGGTTTCCGAGTATCCGCCGGGGGCGGACCCGCTGGCCGGAAACTTCCCCGGCCGTAATCGCTTGATCAGCGGCCTTTGCCGCGGCGTACTGATCGTTGAGGCGGCCCTCGGCAGTGGCTCGCTGATAACTGCAGACTTTGCTTTAGAGCAGGGACGCGATGTCTTCGCTGTCCCTGCTTCTATCGCTTCCCCGGTCGGTAACGGTGTCAATCGCCTCCTCAAGGACGGCGCCTTTCTGGTGACGGAGAGTCATGATATCCTCGAACGCCTTTGGCCGCGTTGCCCCTCGGCGCCGGTGCAGAAGCAGGAAGCGCAGCTCGATCTCGCGCTGCCGGAAAATGCCCGCACCGTCTATGCTCTCCTTGGCGAAGTCCCTCTGCATATCGATGAATTAGTGGGGAAATCCGCCTTGACTCCCTTTGCCCTTTCCGCTATTTTACTCGACCTAGAGCTCCGAGGAGGGGTCGAGCAGCTCCCCGGTATGCGTTATATCCGGTATCGTCCTTCCCGATAAGCCTCAAAAATGAAATAGGAATCAGTATAAAAGGAGTGCCATTGAACGAGCGGGTTTTGGTTATCGTCACCATCATTGCCCAGTATATCCTCTCGGATCTCGATTTTCCGGCCGAGAATGATCTGGTCAATGAACTTCTCGCATCGGGTTTTGCCGCTGATGAGATCAATGCCGCTTTTCTGTGGATGGAGCGTCTCAATCATGACCCGGTCGAACGGCTGACCCCAGTCTTTTTGGCGCCCACCTACCGTGTCTTTGCTCCTGAGGAATCCCGCCTTCTGTCTCTGGAAGCCCGCGGTTTCCTTGTTCGTCTCCGCCTGCTCGGACTGATTGACGAAACCCTCCTCGAAGAGATGATTCAGCTAGCCACTGCAGAAGCCACTGATATGCTTGGTCTCGACGAGATCAAGATGGTCGCAGCCCAGACTTTGGCCACCCATGCCCAGTCCGAGTGGGGCAATGAAGTTGCCAGTATCCTTGACGATGACTGGGACGGCTTTCTTCATTAAGTTTAACTCTCTGGCCGCCTTTGTGCGGCCTTTCCTGTTTCTCCGCCACTAACAACCGGAAGCCACCCCTTATGGCAAAATCTCTCGTTATTGTTGAGTCTCCGGCTAAAGCCAAGACCATTGAAAAATTCCTTGGCCCCGGGTATCGCGTCCTCGCTTCTTACGGCCATGTGCGTGCCTTGCCGAGCAAGCAGGGGTCGGTCGATATTGCCCACGACTTTAATCCTCTGTATGCCGTCCTCCCCGAGAGCCTCAAGCATATCGAACTTCTCAAGCGCGAAGCGGCCACCGCCAGCGAAATCCTCCTCGCAACCGACCCCGACCGCGAAG
>DIKR01000001.1:35866-39325 GCA_002424625.1 Desulfuromonadaceae bacterium UBA5613 | reverse complement strand
GAGGATCTGCAGCGAACCTTCGCTACCAATATCTTCGCCATGTTCTATTTTGTCCAGGCGGCCCTGCCTCATCTGGAAAAACAGGGAGGTGTCATCATTAACAGTACCTCGGTCACCGCCTATGAGGGGCATGCCACGCTGATTCCCTATGCCTGTACCAAAGGAGCAATCACTGTGTTCACCCGGTCGCTTGCTATCAGTCTTGCCGGCAAAGGCATCCGGGTCAACGCGGTAGCGCCCGGCCCGGTGTGGACGCCCCTGATTGCTGCCAGTTTCAGCGAGGAGAAAATGGCCAGCTTCGGCGAAAACACCTTGCTGGGCAGGGCCGGCCAACCGGTCGAGATCGCACCCAGCTATCTGTTCCTGGCCACTTCCGACTCTTCCTACATGACCGGTCAGGTTTTACATCCGAACGGCGGGCGGATCGTCAATGGTTAAGCAAGAGACCAGAAAACTGCTCGGGCTTTAGCGTGCCTCTTAGCGGACTAAACTTACCCTTGCTTATGGATATCGGGACAGCTGCCGCCCTCACCCAGGGAGGATTTTATTTTCTCACCGGGATTTGGCCGATCCTTAGTATCAAGACCTTTCAAATGGTTACCGGCCCCAAGCATGATCTGTGGTTGGTAAAAACGGTCGGAGTTCTCATCTCCGTTATCGGGGCGACACTGTTGCTTGCCGGGTATAAAGGGGAAATTGTCCCTTCAACAATTCTGCTGGCGGTAGGCAGTGCGGTCGTACTGACCGGCGTCGACATCATCTATGTCACAAAACGCATCATCGCACCCATCTATCTGCTTGATGCGTTTGTTGAATTGTTGCTCATTGCTTGGTGGTTATTTGTAATTGTAAAGTTTTGACAGTTTTTGTGGCAGCCTTCTGCCATTGCTAAACGCTCATGGTGAGATAAGCTCTTTAGGAAAGCTGGAACTTATAAGGCGGCATGAAATCCTGTGGAGCAAATCATGAAAACCCTTATTCGTTTTCTCTGTGCTCGTGCTCGCTGCAGGTTCGTAAAAACGCGAAAGGCAATGGCGGTGGCCTTGTTCTGCCTGACGCTGCTGGTGCCGGCGGCGGAGCTGTTGGCGGCGACGGTGGAATACGACCTCACCATTGCCGAGCAGGAGATGAACTTCACCGGCCAGTCGGTCAAGGCCATCACCGTCAATGGACAGCTGCCGGCGCCGACCCTGCGGTTCACTGAGGGTGACCACGCCGTGATTCGCGTTCACAACCAGATGGACGTTGAGACATCGATTCACTGGCATGGCATTCTCCTCCCCAATGCCATGGACGGTGTGCCTTTTGTCACCTTTCCCCCGATCGCGGCGGGTCAGACTTTCACCTACGAGTTCGATCTGCGGCAATCCGGCACTTACTGGTATCACAGCCATACCATGCTTCAGGAACAACAGGGTCTATATGGGGCGCTGGTCATCGCGCCGCAGGACCAGGGGAAATTTGACCGTCTTCGCGATCATGTTGTGGTGTTGTCCGACTGGACGGATGAAGACGCAAGTTCGGTACTGCATACCCTCAAACGCGGCAGTGAATGGTATTCAATTCGGAAGGGCAGTGCTCAAAGTGTTTTGGGGGCGGCGCGACTGGGGATGCTGGGGGCGTATTTTTCCCGGGAACTCCAGCGCATGCCCCCGATGGACCTTGCCGATGTGTACTATGATCAATTTCTTCTCAACGGCGCCGCAGAGCAGTCCCTCGCCGCCAAACCGGGCGAAAAGGTCCGGCTCCGGATTATCGATGGTTCGGCTACCACTTTTTTCTATCTGCAGTTTGCCGGCGGGCCGCTGCAGGTTATTGCCGCAGACGGGCTGCCGGTGCAACCCTTTGACGAGCCGCGGTTGCTGATCGGTGTAGCCGAGACCTATGACGTGGTCGTCACGGTGCCGGAAAATGGCAGCTACGAGTTGCGCGCCACCGCCCATGACGGATCTGGTCTGGCTTCGTTGTGGATTGGCGACGGCACGCGGCACCTTGCGACGGGTATCCCGCACCCCAATCTCTACGCCACCATGGGTGGCCTCTCGCTCAAACGCGTCTTGGCGTTAACGCCGGGCGGCTCGATGGGCATGCCCGGAAAGGAAGTGCGCGCCGGCAAATTTGACCAACCGGGGATGAACGGCATGGAGGGGATGGCGGAGATGGATCACGGTGCCATATCCGAGGGAATGAACCATTCCGGCATGGACGACACACCGGAGGGGGAGATAGATCATGCCGGGCATGATATGGGAACGGCCCATGAAAACATGCCGAGAGCAGCCACCCCCGCGGAGCCCGCTGTACCGAGAAGCACCTGGCCCGGGCTGGCTGAGGATATAAGTTCGAAATTTCCCCTCGCCGTCGACGGTATGAGTCCCGAACGTCCCGGGCCGCCTTACGACAAGCTGCGCGCTTTGCAGCCCACCACATTTAACCCAGACAAACCCGTCCGCGAAATTCGCCTCACCCTCGACGGCGACATGGAGCGCTACGTCTGGTTTCTGAATAACAAACCCCTCTCCGAAACCGATCATATTGAAATTAAACGCGATGAAATTGTGCGCTTCATCATGATCAACCGCACCATGATGCACCACCCGATGCATCTGCACGGGCATTTCTTCCGCGTTCTCAATGCCCAAGGGGAATACTCGTCGCTCAAGCACACCGTCGATGTACCCCCGATGACGACCACCGTCATCGAGTTTGCGGCGGAAGAGTTCGGCGACTGGTTTTTTCACTGCCACCTTCTTTATCACATGGAAAGCGGCATGGCGCGGATGGTTCACTATCAGAACTTCATACCCGATCCGGCCACCGCCGCCGTCCGCCCGCGCCTTTACCATGATCCGTTCCATCTTTATGGTCAGGTGGATCTACTGTCGCAGATGGCGCAGGGGACGCTGGTTTACGCCAACACCCGGCACATCTTCTCAGCCGAATGGCAGGCCGGCTGGCAGCGCGTGGATGACGTAGAATGGGAGGTCACGCCTGCCTACGACTACTACCTGAACCGCTTTGCCAGCGTCTTTGTCGGTGCCAATTTTGAGGGCGTTGATGATCACTCAGAAAAACACGAAGGCATTTTTGGACTGCGCTACCTGTTACCCCTCAATATCGGGTCGCGAGTGTGGGTGGACACGGCTGGTGAATTTCAGTTCGCCGTCGACAAGCACCTGGAACTTACGCCGCGACTGGGGATATTTACAGAGGCCGAATATGACACCGGGGAAGAGTGGGAAATCCGAGCGGGGAGCAGTTATATGATGACCAAACACTTTTCCATGGTCGGCCAATGGCATTCTCACTTCGGCTGGGGGGGCGGTCTGCGCTGGCAGTTTTGAAGGACCGCTGGCGGGCCGGTCGTAGCGCAATCAAAGAGGAGGGTGGTCCGCAGGGTCTGTCCGACATCTTCGAGGACCAACTCAAGACGGCCAATGCCCAAACACCTTTGACGAC
>DIKR01000001.1:16719-35795 GCA_002424625.1 Desulfuromonadaceae bacterium UBA5613 | reverse complement strand
TAAACTGATCAACTGGGAATTTGCTTTACAGAATGCCAGATAAACGCAGGGATAAGCGGTTTGCACAGGAGGCTTCTATATGCCATCGATCGTCATCTTTGGAGCTGGCATCGCGGGATTGTCCGCGGCCCATGAGCTCGTCCAGTTGGGTTATGCCGTTTCTGTGTATGAAGTTAACGCTCAGCCGGGCGGCTTTTTTAGAAGCTCCCGGCTTAAGCAGGACAATATGCCGACGGAGTATTCCTGGCATGGCATGGGACCCTGGTATCACAATACTTTCGATTTATTGCAGAAAATTCCCTTCAGTGAAAAAGGGAACGTCTACGATTTAGCCCTGTCGCGTTCCATTGCCTTTGGAATTTTCCCGGATACCGCGAAAGCGCAATTTTATGATGAAGGGCTCAAAAGCATTCCTAAAATGTTCGGGATGGACAAGTGGGAATTTAGCAAAGCGACTTATGTCATGCTGAAGTCCTGGACCTCCAATAAGCGTAGTAAAATCGAATATGCCAAACTGAATGCAGCGCAAACCTGGAAACCTTTCCTGAAAGAGAAGTCCTATAAAACCTGGCGCTCCTGTTTCGGGCCGTGGATCGGTTCAGATTGGTCAAAGGTTTCGCTGCACATTGCCGGTGATTTTTTCCGGAAACAACTGATCTCCCAACCGTCCCACTACCATAAAGCAGATCAAGACGGTCCCGCCTGGACTCATGGCGCCGAAAACGGCTGGCTGCTCTTTAAAGGTCCGAGTAGCGAATACTGGTTTAATCCCTGGCTGAAATATCTGCAAGAAAAAGGGGTCAGGTTCCATTGGGGGGAGGCTCTGACAAAATTAGAGTTCGACGGAACGCGTATTGTCTCCGCTTATTGTGGCCGCCAAAAGATTCAGGGAGACATTTATATCCTGGCCATTAATCCCTACATTACGGCAGAAATTTTAAGTAAGACCCCGGCCCTGGAGCAGCAAAAAGAATTAAATTTGTTCAAATACCTGACGCAGGATGAACCGCACCATCAAGTCTCGTTTCGCCTGGCATTTGCCGAAGAAATCAAGTTTCCGCGTCAGAGGACGGCTGTCGTGGTCAGTGATTCCGAATTTAATCTGACCCTCTTTGCTGTAGAGCAGGTGTGGGATAAGGATGTCGATTTAGGAAAAAACATAAAATCATTGTGGACCGGCACGTCCTGCATCAGCAGCGTTCCCGGCAGGATTTACCATAAGCCGGTCAATAACTGTACGAAGGAAGAATTTATCGAAGAAGTCAAAGCGCAAATTCTCAGCTGCGGCGCCCTCGATGATCTGATCAAGGAAGCGAATCATGGCAAAGGCTTAAAAGATTTCCCGATGATGAAGGTTGAAGTCTGGCATGAGTGGGAATTTTCCAGTCACGGAATCAAACCACTGCAACCGAAGTGGGTGACGACAACCAATACCCAGGCTTATATCCCGGCCCAAAGGACTTCTGTCGCAAATCTCTTTTTAGCCGGAGCCCACACACAGACGCAAGCGCAGGTCTGGAGCATTGAAGGCGCGGTGGAAAGTGGCCGCAGAGCGGCAAAAGCGATTGACGACCGGGTGGAAGTTCTCAACCAATATCGTCCCTTCTGGATCAAAAGTCTTTCCCGGCTTGATGACAGTTTATATGTTATGAAGGCGCCCCAGATTATCGATACTCTCTTTTGGTCGCTCTCTTTGGCAGCTGTGGGTTTAAGCGTTTAAGACAATTTACGAGGAGATGAACCATGGATTTTTTCAGAATTCTTATTGCGATCCTTCTTCCCCCTTTAGGAGTTTTTCTTCAGGTGGGGATTGGCGGCGCCTTTTGGCTGAATATCCTTTTGACCCTTTTAGGATATATCCCCGGCATCGTTCACGCGGTCTGGATCATTGCTAAACGCTAACGACGATAGGAACAAATCTGCAGGGTCAGTACGGCTGAAGTAGCTTGTGAGTAGGAGGAATCCACATTGCCTGCTTTCCGATCGATTCGTCTGTGGTATTTGGTTGTTTTTCTGTTTGCTTTATATGCAACGGGATGCGGCACATCGGACCGCGAAAAGGTTGTTGATCACCCGATCCCTCATCTTTACGGGACGGAAGATCCGCAATTTTACCGTACGATGGGGACACTGCTCGGCAGGAGCATCCTGGAAGGCAATCAAGTTGACGTGCTGTTGAACGGTGACGAGATCTTCCCCGCGATGCTGCAAGCAATCCGAAGCGCCAAAACAACCATCACGTTCGAAACCTTCATCTATTGGTCCGGCTCGGTCGGCAGCGAATTTACTAACGCCCTTGCCGAACGTGCTCGCGCCGGCGTCAAGGTTCATGTCCTGCTCGACTGGATCGGCAGCAACAAGATGGACGCGTCTCAGCTCGCATTAATGGAGCAGGCCGGAGTCCAGGTGCAAAAATATCATAAACCGCACTGGTATCAGTGGGGTCGATTGAACAATCGCACCCACCGCAAGCTGCTGGTTGTCGACGGAATGATCGGTTTCACAGGTGGTGTTGGTATCGCCGATCAATGGGCTGGCCATGCGCAAGACCCTGAGCATTGGCGCGATTCGCATTATCGTGTCCAAGGCCCCGTGGTGGCTCAGATGCAAGCGGTCTTCATGGACAACTGGATCAAAGTCAGTGGTGACGTCCACCACGGACCCGAGTATTTCCCTCCGTTGCAGCCGGTCGGCACTGGCAAAGCGCACGTGTTCAGCAGCTCTCCATCGGGGGGAAGCGAAAGTATGCGATTGATGTATCTGCTCGCAATCACCGCCGCGACTCGCTCCATTCACCTCTCCACACCGTACTTCATTCCCGACGAATTATCGATCCAGGCACTAACCGATGCCGCAGAGCGCGGTGTAACCATCCAGATCATTACAGTCGGTAGCCACGCAGACAGTGAGACGGTAAGGCGTGCGTCGCGCGCACGCTGGGGTGCCTTACTCGAATCCGGTATTGAAATACATGAATATCTGCCGACCATGTACCACTGCAAGGTGATGATCGTTGATGGGGTCTGGACATCGGTGGGCTCGACAAATTTCGACCCCCGTTCCTTCAACCTGAATGACGAGGCTAATGTGAACTATTACGACGCCGATTTTGCCCGGCGTCAGATCGATATTTTTCAGGAAGACCTGGCGCAATCGCGACAGGTTACATTCCAAGAGTGGAAGGACCGGCCGCTTGCCGAAAAATTCTGGGAGCACACTGCATCGCTGTTCGGTTCGCAGTTATGATTCACTAAACGCCTTTTAGTACCTCATTTTCTTGGCCTGGCCGGGGGGAAGATTCCCACGATGATGGCCATCGACGACGATGCAGCCGGCCAGAGTCGACAAAAGAAAAGCGGTGAGTGCAAGAAGCATAAGGGAACGCATCATGATAAATCTCCTGTTGGTGATGAGTGATCTAGAGTTTAGTGGTGGAGTTTGACTTCGAGGGGATGGACCTCCAGAACGGGGATCGGCCGGACCTGCACGACGCAGGCGGTTGTGAGCAGGCAAATGAGCAGTAGCAAGAGTGAACTTAAGCATAATTGGCGCATGAAACCTCCTGTCTGAATCAATCATTCGTGACAATATCATATATTCGGTTTTGTGAACGTTTTAGTTTTTCGATGGAATAGTCCCTTATCAACTGATCGGAGGGAAGTACGCCCACCAAGGCTCAAGAGTAATTACCTTGACTATGGATGCTTAAATGATAATATTTTAATTATTGTCGTGGGTCATGGTAACGTTGCACCGGTGCCGCCAGGGAGCAGGGTGGAACCAAGGACGTCAATCACTTCGAGATGATCATGATTGAGAAGACTCTGAGATTACGGCTGACACCATTTACCATTGCCTTGAGCTACACCATTCTCGGGGGGATCTGGGTCTTCTTTTCTGAATATTTTTTAGCTACCTACCTGACCGATCCCGCCATTTTTCAGCGTAGTAAAATTATCAATGACTGGATATTTATCGTTCTGTCGTCGCAGATGCTTTATCTACTGATGCGTCGGCGCGAGGGTGCAATCAAGCGTTCACAGGAATCCTTGTGCCGGGCAAACCGCTCCCTCAAAGTTTTCAGTGAATGCAACAAAGTCATCACCTGGTATACCAAAGAGCAGGAGTTGCTGAACGTCATCTGCCGCATCTTCGTTGAAGTCGGCGGCTATCGAATGGCCTGGGTGGGCTTTGCGCGCCACGCTTCGGAAAAGATCGTTGAACCAGTGGCCCATTGGGGAAATAATTGCGGTCATGAATGCAGTTATCTGCAGAAGTTGCAAGTGAAATGGGATGATAGTGAGTATGGCCAAGGGCCAGCCGGAAAAGCAATTCGTACCGGTAAGACCACGGTGGTGCAGAACATCAAGACCCACCCTGAATTCAAACCCTGGCGGACGGAAGCACTTCAACATGGCTTTGCTTCGGCGATTGCGCTCCCCCTATGGAACGATCACGAAGTCTTCGGCGGACTGGTCATTCTCTCAGATGAAACCGACGCATTCAATCAGGAGGAGATCGCTCTTCTCGAAGAGTTGAGTGCCGATCTTTCTTACGCCATCAACGGCATTCGCTCTAGTGCCGAGCAAAAAGTGGTCAAGGAGGAAAACCGTTTGCTGGCAGCGGTGATTGAGCAGGCCTCCGATGCGGTAATGATTTTCGATGCCACCGGAACGGCCCTGTATATCAATCCGGCATTCGAGATAGTCTGTGGTCTCTCCGGTACGGAGGTGATCGGCGCAAACATTTTTACTCTCGAATGTTGCCAGATGAATCACAATTTTCACCGGGCGCTGGAGGAGACCATTTCGCGCGGAGAAGCTCGAAGCGGACGCTTCGTTAACCAGCGCCCTGACGGCAATCGCTACGAAATAGACGTAAACATCGCGCCAGTGCGGCGTCTCTCTGATGCCGCCGCGATTCGTTATGTCGCGAGCATGCGCGAGGTGACTCATGAAGTGCATCTGGAAAAGCAGCTGCGCAGCGCTCAGAAAATGGAGGCAATCGCGACGCTGTCCGGCGGCATCGCCCACGATTTTAATAACATCCTCGCTGCCATCATTACTAATACCGAGATGACTCTGGATGATGTCGCTGATGAATGTGACCTGCGTGAACATCTCCAAATAGTCCTCAAAGCCGGTCTGCGCGGCAAGGCACTGGTCAAGCAGATTCTGGCCATCAGTCACCAGGGGGATCAGGAACGCCAGTCCGTCCAGGTCGAGAAGATTGTCAGTGAATGTCTACTGCTGTTGCGGGCTTCACTCCCATCGACCATTGAAATTCGGAAGTTGATCGATCCGGACCTTGCGCCGGTTCAGGCTGATCCCTCCCAACTGCACCAGGTGATTCTTAATCTCTGCACCAATGCCGCTGATGCCATGCAGGAGAAGGGTGGAGTCCTTGAGGTCCGGCTTGCTGACGTTCGAATCACTACTAAAGAGACGAAAATCAATCCATCCCTGCATGCGGGCAGTTATTTGAAATTGACGATCAAGGATACCGGGCATGGTATGGAGCGAGCGGTGATGGAAAGGATTTTTGATCCGTTTTACACCACCAAGGGCCGTGGCAAGGGGACAGGTCTTGGGCTATCGGTAGTGCATGGCATTATCAAGAGTCATGGTGGAACCTTGACGGTCGAGAGCGAACCGGGAAAAGGGAGCGTTTTTGAAGTTTTTCTGTCGCGAATTTTTTGTGTTGATAATCCAGTTGATAAGCCTGTTGTTTTGCCGGTCCGGGGAGGAAAAGAATGTATTCTTCTCGTTGATGATGAAGAAGATCTGGTTTTTGCCGGGAAAAAGATGCTCGAGCGCCTCGGCTATAACGTGGTCGCAGGGACGGACAGTCGCGAGATGCTCAAGCTCTTTCGCGCTCAACCGGAAAGCTTTGACCTTGTGATTACGGATCAGACCATGCCTCATCTCACCGGGGAGATGCTGGCGCGGGAAATGCTTACTCTGCGTGCCGATCTGCCGATTATCCTTTGCTCGGGGATAGGAGCTTCCGATAGTTCCGGGGTTTGCCTTGAACGGGCGCGGGCTGTTGGTATCCGTGAACTGGTGACCAAGCCATTTGAACGAGAGGAAATGACCCGCGCTATCCGGCGGTTACTCGATTGAATAAACTCCATCACGAAAGTGAGACCCATGGCGAAAATCCTGATCATCGATGATGACGAACTCATCTGCACGACCCTTACTCGTCTGGTGTGCAGCAAAGGTCACGATGCCAGCAACGCTTTGACTCTGGATGAGGGGCTGCGGCAGGCAACAGCGCAACCCTGCGACGTCGTCTTTCTCGATGTGTGCTTGCCCGATGGCAATGGTCTCGATCTCCTGCCAACAATCGAAGCCCTTCCTGCCTCCCCCGAGGTGATTATCATGACCGGCTATGGCGACCCCAACGGCGCTGAACTGGCGATCAAAAGCGGTGCCTGGGATTATATCGAGAAAAATTCATCGGTGAAGGACATCATCCTTTCCCTTGAGCGCGCCCTGCAATATCGTCAAGAGAAGTTGGCTGTCGCCGGGAGCAGAAGTATTTCTGCCTTACAGCGCGAGAAGATCATCGGCCAAAGTCCAAAGCTCAATGCCTGTCTTGATCGGGTCGCACAGGCGGCCGGGAGTGACGTTAATGTCTGTATCCTTGGTGAAACCGGGACCGGTAAGGAGCTTTTTGCCCGCGCTATTCATGAAAACAGCCAGCGCAGCCGGGGGAGTTTTGTCGTCGTCGATTGCACCGCCCTCCCGGAAACGCTGGTAGAGAGTCTGCTCTTCGGCCATGAAAAGGGCTCCTTCACCGGTGCCGACAAAGCGCGCGACGGTCTGGTATTGCAAGCGCATTGCGGCACTCTCTTTCTTGATGAAGTCGGTGAACTCCCGCTCACTCTACAAAAAACTTTCTTGCGGGTCCTTCAGGAGCGGCGCTTTCGCCCGCTCGGCGGTGCCAAGGAGATTGCCAGTGATTTTCGCTTGGTGGTGGCAACCAACCGCAATCTCGAGCAGATGGTTGCAGACGGCCAGTTCCGCGCCGATCTCCTCTTCCGGCTGAAGTCCTTTTGTATCGAGCTGCCGCCGCTGCGCGACCGGCAGGAGGATGTTCAGCAACTGGCACGCTATTATGCCGACCGTTTCAGTGTGCGCTACGGCCTGGCTCCCAAAGGGTTTTCCCCGGAATTCCTTGAAACGCTGATGGGCTATGCCTGGCTGGGCAATGTCCGCGAATTTGTCAACAGCATGGAGCAGACTCTTGCCGCCGCGCACGCTGAACCGACCCTCTTTCCCAAGCATCTCCCGCTCAATATCCGCATTCAGGTCACGCGGGCAGCGGTGGCACATGAAAGTGTTGCCCCTGGCAACGTCGCTAAAACTCCGGCTTACTCCCTGCCCAAACTGCACGATTACCGGGAAGCAATTTACAACGATGCCGAAAAGAACTACCTGCACGATCTCTTCAGCCGTTCCGAACGCAGTATCAGCCATGCCTGTCAACTCTCCGGCCTCTCTCCCTCCCGTCTTTATGCCTTAATGAAGAAACACGAGATCTCCAGAATCGACTGAGTCCGCTGTAACAATCCGTCTTCTCCTCCTCCTGTTTATTCCTGTGCGACAGGAATTTTTCCTGTCGCACAGGAGAATTCTTGAAACGCAGGAGGCTTACATCCTCCGTCTTCCTCTGCATTAAGTCGTGTAACCCTCTAAAATTAAATGATGAATGAAGTTATTCCCGGTGCTGTCTCTTTTGGTACAACGGTTGCTCTTCTCTTTAAGCAAGAGAGAACATTAACTTCAAACACAGGAGGTCGTCATGAAATCCACAATCGCTAATTCGTTGATCTTGTTGGTGGTCGCTTCCGGGACTGCTCTCCTTTCCTTTCTTGACGTGACAGCGTTGGGACTGGCACCGCTCGAGGCTTTATTCCTCGTCTTTATTGCTGTCATCGTCACTATTCAGGTGATCCCGGCCATCATGATTTTTGGGACGATGATCAAGGGGGTCTTTTCGCGGAAAGAGAAACATTCGGAAGTGTGAAATGGTATTCCGTCGCCGGGGAGATTTCCCCTCCTAAACGGGAGTGAGGATGATGAATAAACCCAATATTTTGATTGCGGAAAAGGATTTTACGACACGGATGCAACTTGTCTGTACCGCTACAAAAGCTGGCTATCAGGTGAAAACTACCATGTCGGTCGCAAAGTTGATTTACAACCTTTTACGTAAACACTTTGAGGTTGTTCTTTTGGGCGACAGTATCGAAGGGAATATTCAGATCCACAAACTACTGCGACTGATGAAAGCCAGTGACCCGCAGGTGGCAATTATTCTGATTTCAGACAACATCTCGTTGCAGCAGGTGCGTAAAGCTCGTGAATTGGGGATTTTTTTTCATGCACTCCGGCCGGTCAACCCTGAAGACTGGCAGGAACTGACTCTGGCCATGGTGTGTGCCTTTAGAAAAATTGAACATCAGCCCCTCGCGCGCCGCGGTGTAATCTCACTCGCGCCTCGCATCCACTAAAAAAGGAGATAGCTCATGAAAACTACAGCAGCAGGAATGATGACTATTGCAGCATTGTTGGCGGCAGTGACTTCTGCACTCGCCGCCGCACCGGCTAAAAATGACGGCAGTCAGTTGGCGATATACATCTTTCTCGGGATGTGCGCCATGATCGTTGTCGTCCAGCTCCTGCCGATTATTTTTCTGTTTTTTGCATTTGTAAAGGCTCTGATCCAGGGAAAGAAAGAGACGGCTGCAGCCCCGGCAGAAGTCGTGATTGAAAAATAATCGGTGCGGTCAAAAAGGTCGTACGGGAGGTTATTATGAAAATCGACAAAAAACTGCTCATTCTCTGGATCGCGAGCCTGACCCTCTTTTCAGGAGTAGGCGTTAGCACCTTGCTGCTGCCTGACTTGCTGCGCGGGGTACACGGGCTGGCGATCCGTTTCTTTCTCGGCTACTGCGGCATTATTGTCGTGGCGCAGGTCTGTGCCTTCATCAAAGACAACCGTCATCTATGGGAGGATTCCTCCGGCGAGAAAAAGAGCAGTATCACTTTATCCATCTTGCTAGTGACGTTGCTGATCATCTTCAGCAGCTCCGCACCGGTGATGGCTTTGGAGAGTGGAGACTGTCAGGGCTGTCATAGTGATGCAGCCATGGTTGGTGCTGCATTTGTTGTCAATCAGGCAGCTTTCGACACCACCGCTCATGCCGAGATCGGCTGTCCGGCCTGTCACGAGTCAGTGGGTCCCGGTCACCCTGATGACGGCCTTGCTCCCTCCAAAGTCGGTTGTCAGGATTGTCACTCCGATGTCAGTCATGAATATGCCGGAAGCGGACATTATGGTTATGCGGATTGCAATGATTGCCATAATCCGCATCAAGTCCGTGGGGCTACAGCTGTTTCAGGTCATGACATGAACCAGCAATGCCGCTTGTGTCATGACAGTTCCAAGGTTGTTTCCGGGCATACTGACTGGCTGCCGCAGGCCGAGCTCCACCTTGTCAAGTTACCCTGTGTCTCGTGTCACACTGCTGCGAAGGATAACGTGATTACGCTGTACATTGTCAAACGTCAAAGCGGAGCAAAAATCAGTGGTCTGGAACCGGCGAGTTACCAGGAACTGCAAGCTTTAGCCAAGGGGAAGCCTATCGAGACGCTGATCGATGGCAACGAAGATAATTACATCTCTCTCGCCGAACTTCGGCTCTTTAATCTCAATCGGAAAAGTAATTTGTCCCTGCAGGGGATGATGACACCCGAAACGGTTACTCATGATTTCAGCCTCCTTGCGAACCGTCGTGACTGTTCTTTCTGTCATGCCTCCGGTCCGGAAGCGCGGCAGACCAGTTTTATCTCTCTGGTCCAACAAGACGGCAGCTATCGGCGGATTGCTGTCGAAAAAGGCGCGGTCCTCGACGCTCTTTATGGTACCCCGGATTTTTACATGGTCGGTTCCACGCGTAGCAAGGCGCTGGATTATATCGGTGCGATGATTATCGCCGGTGGGTTGGTGGTGCCGATCGGACACGGGACCCTGCGCATATTGACGCGTAAGAACCGCAAAGAAGACAGGAGGTCTGACCATGAGTGACACATCAAGAATCTATCTACAACCGACCCCGATCCGTATCTGGCACTGGCTCAATGCCTTCGGTATCGTCACCCTTGGACTCACTGGCATACAGATTCGTTTTCCGGAATATATCAACCTCTTTTCCGGCTACAAAACAGCGATTTTACTGCACAATGTGGCAGGCGTCGTGGTAGCGGCTTCCTTTGCCCTGTGGTTCTTTTACTATTCCTTTGTCGCCCGCAATATGCTCAAAGTCTATGTCCCCAACAAAGATGAAGTGAAAAGTGGTCTTTTGCGCCAAGCCAAGTTTTACCTGTTGACTTATTTCCTGGGCCGGCCGAATCCCCATCATCCCACCCCGGAGAACAAGTTCAACCCCATGCAGAAATCGGCTTATCTGGCGATCATGTTTCTGCTCATGCCGCTCATTGGCTTGAGCGGAATATTGTTAATCAACATCGAACCGATGCGGGATCTGGTGCTGATGATCGGCGGCCTCAAAATTCTTATGGCCATCCATTATATTCTGGCTTGCTGCCTGTGTGCTTTCCTCTTTACTCATGTCTACCTTGCCACCCTGGGACGCACGGCGTTCGCGTATATCAAGCCGATGTGGACGGGTTGGGAAGAGGAAGAAAGCGATGATCATCAGCATCTAGATCATCTTGCTCCGCGACCAAATTAACGCACGGGCAGCCGTCTTGGCCGCAGCAAGACTGCGGGTCGAGAGGAAGGAAGGCCGGTATGAAAAAGCAAATCAGACCCAATGTGATAGCTATTGCAAGAAAATTCCCGGCAGATTCGTTCTCAGCTGGCGCACCGGTGGAAGTGGCGAAATTTTCCGCTTCTGAGTTTTGTGTTCTGTCGCGGCGCGGTCTCTGGCACCTGCTTTTCTTCCTTTTGATCAGTATGGCCGCCTTGGCCGGACAGGATTTCGATCTCTTTGCGGCCGTTTCCGAAGAGTTCTGGACGATTTTAGGCTCGCCGCCACCGCCGCAATTGATTCATCTGGTACTGGGTATTTATACCTTCTGCGCGCTGATGCTTTTACCAGCACGCCTGAGCAAAGCATCACATGCCCAAAGTTGGGCGCATTTGATCTATCGGGCGGTCTTCTACCTTTTTTATCTGAGCGCCAATGCTCTCGCCGCGCATTTCGCACTCGTCTTCGTCGCTGGACTGATACTTTACGTTTTGGAGCAGTTCTATCTGTTACTGCATGGCTCCAAAATTCTGCACGGCGCCAACCTGCACAATTAGAATAAAGAATCACTGAGACACAGAAAAGGGAGGGGGATAGCGGAGGGTTAGGATTTGAGAGCCATCGGGGCTGCGAATATGCTGCTCCGATGGCTCTTTTTCGTCGAGAATTGCGTTATAGTTCAAGTTGAAGCGGTTTTCATCCCTTTATATGGCACCCGCTGCACTGCGTGGGACCGGCTTTTTTCTCCTGATGACACCCTTTACACAACAGGTGCGCCTTGTCCTTGCCGAGAACGATCTTGGCCGCCGGTTCGGATGGGTGACAACTGCTGCAGGCATTATTGCTGGCATGCTGCTGGTGATTAAAGCTCACATTGCCGTTGGTGGCTTTATAGATCACCGTCTGGGGTGCGGCCGCAGGAGTTTTTGTCGGTTGTACGGCCGGAGTTTCGGGCACGGTGGTCGCCGGTATTGGTTGCACAGTCGTGGTCGGTGTGACCTTTTCTGTCTCGACTGGCACCACCTTTACAGGTGCGGGCGAGGGTGGGTTAATTGTGGCGGAGGGGGGAGAAGCCGTGTCTGTTGTTACCGGAGGCGGCTGCAACTGAGCGGTCGGTTCCGGTTGAGCGGCGACGACTGGCTCCGCTTTCGGTGCTGGCGGCGCTGCTTCCTGTTTATTGCAGCCTCCTGTGAACAGAATCAAGGTGACGAGAGTGGACAGCCAAATGGTGTGTTTCATCGTTATTCTCCTTAGTGGAAATGTTGGTTAGTTGCTCAGACTTTAAATTGTAACAGCACAACTCCAAATGTCCAGTAAAGTGGGAGCTGGCGAGTTCTAGGCTGGTAGCCTAACGAGAACGTCACATGATATTATAGTCCCTACCACATGAAACTTGCATCTCCGGTGAAGGGGGATGCGGGATAATTGAGAGGTATAATCAAAAGCCGTCGGGATAGCTAACAAGCTGCTTCGACGGCTTTTTTTGACTGGAAATTTGCAGTGTTATCTCCGGAAATTCCGTGCTAATGTGAGATTAAAGATAAGATTAAAAATTGCCATGTTCATGCAAGTTCTCAGTCGAAATGAAATAAGTGCAAGTAGTTTTAATGAATTTGCAATTGGATAACCGCAGAAAGGAAATAAATTATGCAGATTTTCGGCAAGTTAGTCATTTTTATGTTCACATTTTTGTTTCTGACTACAAGTGTCTACGCCCAATCGCCGCGTGAAGAGTTGCAGCAGATGGTTGAGCAGTTGCAGAAGACACCGAACGATAATGCCCTGCGCACGCAGATCATCAAGCTCGCGCAAGACGTCAAGCCTGCACCTACAATACCTGAGGAGGCGCGCGAACCGTTTGTTATGGGAGCGACGGTGCTAAAGCGAGCCAACGATCCTGCTGGAGTCAGCAAGGCTGTCGATTTGTTCACCCAGGCCATCACCATCGCCCCGTGGTTTGCCGATGCCTACTACAACCGCGCGGTCGCTCGTGAGGCCGCAGGCCAGTTCGATCAAGCCATAGAAGATCTCAAACTTTACCTTGAGTTCAACCTTTCCGATGCCGAGCGTCGCGAAGCACAGGACAAAATATATGCGCTTAAAGCCGATACGCAGCTGGCTTCCGCCAAGAATGCTGAACAGGACAAAATCAACGCACCAATTCCCGGCACCGCATATCTAATTTCCACTGATGGCAGCGAAGTCACCGACAAAAAGACCGGCCTGATATGGCGGCGCTGCGCCGAGGGCATGGTGTACAGCGGCGGCACCTGCAGCGGGACAGCCCAAGAATTCGATTACGAACAAGCCTTGCAGCATGCCCAATCAGAAGCCAGCCGCAGCGGAAAAGCCTGGCGCATACCGGAAAGAGATGAACTTGTCGGCCTGGTTGACAAAAAGCATAACCCGACGATCAACCCCAAGGCTTTTCCGGCTCAACCATGCACTGATGGCAGCTACGGAGTCTGTTCTTTCAGATCAGTTACGCGCAGCGCTAGATATTCGACCCATTATACCGTTGGCTTCCGCGCTGGGCTTGACTCTGATCCGGCGAACGATACCGCCTTTGACAGATATGCTTTCTATTTGCGGTTAGCTAGATAAAGCGTTTGCCCGCGAAGATAATTTCGGGAGTGCTGCGCTGGGCCGCCTCGACTGCGTGAAGACCCTCGTCGCCTGCCTCCGGTCAAGTTTTCTCACGGTGGGTTGAGCGAAGCGAACGAAAACCAAACGAAGATGGAGAAAACCTATGAAAACTGCTTTCAAGATCCTCATTGTCGTTCTCACAGCTTTGGTTTTGATTGCGAACGCCTTTGCCCAATCTCCGCGCGAAGAGCTGCAGCAGATGGTAGTGCAATTGCAAAACACGCCGAACGACAACGCTCTGCGCGAGAAGATCATCAAGCTCGCACCAACGCTTAAACCTTCGCCCGTCCTCCCTGACACAGCGATCACCTTCGAGGGTCGCGCGCAGTTCGCCTTCAAAAGTGCCAAATCGGAAGACGATTTTCTTGCGGCGGCGCAGGAGTATGAAAAAGCCGTTGTCGTCGCGCCGTGGGTGCCTGGCTATTACGCCGACCTCTGTACGATCTACGAGAAAGCGGGCAAATTCGAAGACGCCAAGCGCCACTGCGGCTTTTACCTGACTGGTCTCACCGATCCCGCACAAATGACCGATGTGAAGCGGCGGATTGCCGGTCTTGAGTTTGGAATCGAGAAAGCTGCGCAGGCCGCAATAGCGAAGGCCAACGCAGACGCCACTGCGGAAAGGGAGCGCCTGCGCCCAACTGTGGAAGGAAAATGGACAGATGGAATGGTCTCTTTTCAAGTAGTTCGTAACGGCGAAAGATTCACCATTATCGGAGGAACGATGTTGGGGAGCAAACCCCCAATTACGTGGCGTGCACAAAACGTAGTCGCGGATCGACAGCATCTTCGGTTTAAAGGCGAACACGATAATCCAGGGGTTTCTATGTACACCCTCGATCTAACCCTTTCCCCAAGCGGTAGCGAGCTCAAGGGCTGGTATTTAGAAAGCAAGTATCCAAAAACCTTTACTAGAGTACCCTGATTCAGCAAGCGTAGGGTGCCCGTAGCACCACCAAAAAAATGGAATAACATGCCCGTTCTACGATTGCTATAAAGTTAAACGATGAAGGAGAAAAAATGAAATACACATACCTCATCAAGGTGCGCATAAATATTTTAGCAATGCTCAGTATCGCCTGCTTTGCTTTCGCGCCGCCAGACGCGTTTGGGGGTTGGGTGGGGGAGACCATGTGTGCCTGCCCGGGGATGTCCAAACCGCTGGGCAATAATGCGAGTTGCGAAGACGCTTGTTATGGCACCCGCTCTTCGCCGGGAGGTGGTAATGCCACTCCCAGCTACGACTATGGCGCCGCACAGCGCGCCCAGGAAGAAGCAGACGCCGCTGCAAAGAAAAGACAGGAAGAAGCAGACCGGGTCGAGCGCGAGCGTCAGGCTGAAATCAAACGCCAGAAAGACGCCAAGTTCATTCGAGACCGTGACGCGGCCGCCACCACCCTCAAGGGCGGCATCGGCACCACCGTGGTGCCGAACAACGGCGGTCTCAAAGGCAGCAGCAGGGTCGATAGCGGCCTCAAAGGCAGCACCGTCGAAACCGGGCTGAAAGAACTTCGGGGGAGTGATCGTGTCGTGCGCGATCTTCAGGGGCCGCAGGCGGCCTGGAAGCAGCTGCATTGCGCGGCGGCGCTGTCCGGTTACGCCTTTGCCGCCGTCCAGAAGACGACGCCGGACTACCAGGAATCGAGCTTCCTTTTGGCGCAAGCTCAGAAAGCCCTGGAAGGGCAGTCCCTCGGCGTGGAATGCCCGTCCACGCCGCCTTTTCCGGAACTGCATGGCCGTGCCGTAGAGATGGATCGGGTCAAGGAAGCGGAAAAGAAAATTATCAGCAGCGCCGTAGTCATCGTTGAGCGCATGCAGAAACGCAGCAACCCTCCCGCGACCATCAGCGCTCCCGCCAGGGATGCAGCGGAGACCTCCGACGAAAAGATGCGGCGGGTGCAGCGTGAATTGAATGACGCCAACCGACAGAAGATCAGTGGCAAGACCCAGCAGGAAATTGATCAGCAAGAAAAGGATCGCAAAGAGCTGGCCAACCTCATTCTCGCCAATAGCCGTCTTGAAAAGGGCGAGTTGACCAGCGTTAGCGTGGATACCAGTGAAGAGGTGGCCCCCAAGCCGCGTCGGAAGCCTGTTCCGGTCCCTGCACCCAAGTAAAGAAAGCCTTTTCAGGGAGGAAATCCGCATGAAAAACCTTTTATTTCTTTTGGCGGCCGTTCTGTTCACCGCCACTCTGGTCAACGCCGGCATACCAGCCATGCCTGAGATTCCACTGACCCTGGCCGAGGATTTTCGAGAGCCTCTCATCGCCAAGCGCCAGCCGTTTGCTCTGCGCAAGCTGGCCCTGATCGACGAAGGGGAGGTCCTCAATCAAAGCTGCGTCAATATAAAGAAAGGCTCCAGCCAGCATCAAAACTGTCTGAGCAAAAAGGCGCAGTATAACGCCGCGGTGGAGGCCTTGCGTGGCGATCTGGACAAACTTGCGGATGATATCGACGTAGTGATAGCCGCCCATAAAGCACGCATCATCAAAAGGATGAATACCCTGGCCAAGCAACTGGGATGGAGTGCGGACGAACAGGTCCGCCTTGATAATGCCTTGAACAGTCTTGATTCTGATGGCGATCCCACCACTAGTGCGCAGATCGTTCAGGCGTGGGATGACGTTCTGGCACGCGGTACTACCGGAGTCTTCGCCAAGGCAGCTGCAGAGGGTACGGGGCCGGTCTTCCCGGGAGCGGGCGAACAGACCCGTTATCAGGATTGCGCCGTCTTCGCCTTGGCCAATGCGGCGGGGCTCCCCTACGGGGTGGTGGCCGCACGTGCGGCAAAACTGATTGGCGAAGGTGAATGGCGCAATGCCGCCGAGCGTGCGAATCCACAAAGCGTCATCGAGCAGCACGGTCTTACCGGCGGAGAGGTGGTCATGCTGGCCGAAGCTTTCGGCCAAGTCGAGGTGGTGCGCAGTGTTGATTTCGCCAAGACCCTGAAGGAAGGGCGTCCGCTCCTTGTGAATGTGGTCCCGGAAGACGGCAACGTCGATGGTGGGCACGAAGTGGTGCTCACCAAAGTTTTTCAACATGCCGGAGAAAACTGGTACGAGATGATCGATTCCAACCAGGGCCCCCAGCGACGGCTTTATATAAGCGCCCGGGAACTGGATACGATACTGCAGGAAAACGGTGTGGCCTTCCGCCCGGAGCCCGGAACTGTCCCGCAGCTGTTTCGCTAAAAGTGGCGAATGCTCCCGCACGAGAAGAAGGACCGCAACCGCACGTTAGTGGGATTCTGTTACGCCAACACGAAAGGTATTCACCATGATCCGGTTTTTCCAGACGCTCCTGCTGACCTGTTTTTTGCTGGCCACCATCGCCCATGCAGACCCCCCTCCTCAGCCCGTGCATGCACGGCCAATTTCGGAAGCATGGGGCGAAGAGTATGAGGCCGCAGGCAACTATCGGCAGGCTTTCAGGCAATATTGTGGTGCCTACCAGCAGTGGCAGATTATTGATCGGGGCAACGCGAAAAGGGGCATCCTCGATCCCGAAACCCAGGAGAATCTTGAGCGATTGCTGAAGAAAATCGCGCGAACGCTCGAAAAGATCAATCCCCCTCCAGCGATCCCGGAAGGAGCGGTTTTTGCCGCACAAAAGGGGCGCGCTTTTTTCAAACTGGCCAAGGATGTTCGCGATTTCAAAGCGGCTGCCGAGCAGTTCGAATTGGCTCTGTGGAGTGCTCCCGAAGTAGGCGACTATCACTACAATCTCTCGGTCAGTCAAAAATCCGCCGGACAGCTTGAGGCGGCGTTGAGGACGGCACGCCTCGCCGCCATTCTGGCCCGTGACAAAACAGAGGCGCACGACATCCTTGCACTTCGAGCGGAAATCGAGGCGATGTTGGAAATCCAAAACAGGGGTCGGTAAATGCAGCCGGTCATGATTCGGGTTTGAATCTAAACATAGGTAGTTTTCAGAACCATGCCCCCTACTGTCGACATTGATTACATCATCATGACAAACGCTCACGAAGATTCGTTTCTGTGGGAAGTGCTTGCTGATTATGAGAAGGAGTATCCAGGCGTGCCAGCGTCCGAGGCTCTGAACACTCTAAAGGCACGACTGATTGAACTAGTGTCCGATGGCAAGGTCGGGGTCTACAGGGTGGAGGCTGGGCGTAGCTACGAAACTCCGGAAGAGTATCATGACCTTAAAATATCTGAAGCTCTGGCCGTGATAAACGAGGATCCTAACTGGGATGTCACCGCGACTGAGACAGGTGTACGGAATTGCCTTTATGCGCGAGACAACAACTATTTTGGTCACTACGAGTCAACGGATGAGAGTTGAGCCATGACAATATCTAGATGAGGCTCTAGTTTTTTGTCGAACTTCTAGTCACTATTTTCCGGAACAGGCACGCTGCGCGCACTTGCAGGGCAAGAAGCGACCAGCGATCAAAGCACATCGGCTTTTTACATTATCAAGCAGGAGGATGGAGACCCATGATTGTCTTGTTGCGACGCAAACGCATCGTTGTTGTCTTTGGCGTAACTCTAATCGCCGGCCTGGTCTGGCTCTTCTGGCCGTTTGTCGCCGGTCCCGGAAAAATGGAAAGTTTTTGCAGTTCGCTCGCGGTCGGTACTTCTCTAGCGCAGGTACAGACACAAGCTGCGCAGCACGGTTACCGGGTTACTTCCCTCATCGACGGTCGCGCCTTTGTGCATGATTCGGCATCGTTCGGCCGCTTTACCTGTAAACTGGACTTTGGATCGGACGGGCTGGTGTCGTCGGTCTATTCCTTTAATGACTAAGACGCTGGCGAGATAGAAGCGAATCCCCGCGAAAAAAGGAGTATGGGCAATGAAGTTTACCGGAAGGCTGATCGTCTTCACCCTCACATTTTTGGTTTTAGCCGCGAGCGCCTTTGCCCAATCTACGCGCGAGCAGCTGGACGAGATGGTTCAGCAGCTGCAAAATTCTCCGAACGACACCGCCTTGCGCGAAAAGATCATCAAGATAGCTCAGGAGATTAACCCGCGCCCCGCTGTTACGGAGACAGTGGATCGGCACATGGCGCGCGGATCGGCGGGCGTAAGAACGGCTGCTAAACCCTCTGACTTCAAAGACGCCGCAAGAGAGTTTGACCAGGCCGCACTAATCGCACCCTGGCACGGGGACGCTTATTACAACGCCGGGATCGCCTATTCCAAGGCTGGTGATCACTCTTCTGCAATCAGTAAGTTCAAGCTGTATCTTCTCACCGCGCCGTCCGCACTGGACCAGAAGGATGCCAGGGCCAAAATCTTCGAAGAGGAATTCCTGCTTGAGAAAACAGTAAAATTCGATTCGCGTGTGATAGGACGCTGGACCAGAATGGAAGGCGATACCATCTTCTTCTCCCTGGGAAAACGCTACGAGGACTGGATCATCATGCCCAAGGGTACGGATGCGTTCGAGATGTATAGGACACACCTCGGGGAAAAGGCACTGGCTCCCTCAGATCAACGCCACCTGACGTTCAATTTCATGGTGAATGACGACGCTTTGGAAGGCATCTCCTCGTGGAGTGGTACTTGGGGCGATCGCAACGGTCAACTCTGCAATCCCATCACGTCCAGGCTGATCGGCACACTCTCCGCCGACGGCCAGCGACTTATCGTCAAATTTCAAATGCGTTACAAAGAACGCGC
>DIKR01000001.1:0-16609 GCA_002424625.1 Desulfuromonadaceae bacterium UBA5613 | reverse complement strand
CCGGGGTCGTTGGCAATGAGGCCCGACAAGTTCAAGATCAAATTTACGTCTTGGAGGAGAAGCGCGACCGGCAGGCAAGGGTCGACGAAACAAAGAAACGTGAGGAAGCGCAAAAATTGCAACGGCAAACCTGGGCGAAGGATCTTGCGCGCTGGATGACAGAGAATTATGGGCGAACACTATTAAGCAAGGTTCAGAGTTGCTTTTATTGTACTGACGAGGACGCCAGAGGGTCGAATTGGAGATTCACCGAAGCCATGCTCCCGCCAGACTATAACAATCTTAGCCAGGACTGGACACGTTTAGGTAAGAAGTTATCTTTCTGGACAGCAGGGCCGGCACATGACGAGATCGTTTTTTCTGCCGTAGGCAACAATGGTGTTATGAGTCACGACTTTTGCGGAACAGTGAATGGCTCACGGCCGGAAGACATCAAGTGGACGGCATGTGGCGGCGAAAAAAATCTCCATGGTTATGGTCAGACGACCTCCGCTGTATTCACCACAACCAGTGCCGGTAAGCCAATGGTGAGAATTAAATACGGTTGTTTCCCGGATGGACATTGCTATTACGACAATCTCATGCTCGATTGAAGGATCCATTATGGGAAAAGCAGGGGTAGACCGTGTAGTCAAATTGATCTGCGTGGTCGGTTACTTCACCATTTGGCTGATTGTTCTGAGTAAAGGTTTTAACTCGCCGCAGCTTGCACCTGCGCTCCTGCTTGCCAGCGTATACGCGGGTATGAACTACTACGAAATGTCAGTGCGAGAACACCTTGGGCTGAGCGCGGATTCTACTGCCATACCGGTGACTTTTCTGGTCGTCGTCATAGGGGCAATCGCCGCTCACTTTGGCGGAATTCAGCGCCGGGAAATTCTTGAATTTGTCCTGAATGTGCCCTTCGCCTGGTTAGGGGGCCATGTCTTCGTGGTCGGAGTTTTTTTCTTCATGGATAAGCTCGGCTTTGACAAACCCAAAACTTGAGGGCATTCCAAGCTTGCCGAGCTTTTAAAAATAAGGTTGATAGCCACCGAAAACGTGTAGAAAAAAACCCCGCAATCGCCTAGGCAACAACAGGAGGCTAAATGAGAGGTATTAACAACCGTAAAATGCGCGCTTCGCTTTGGGCTGTCTTCGGGATGATTTGCTTTGCATCTATTCTGGTCAGTCCAAGTGCTTGGGCAGAGTCCGGTTGCTTCATCGACAAGTACGGCACCCGAGGTTGTCCGGTCGGTCCGGAGCCCGTCGGCCCAGGCGGTAATCCAGGCGGTCACACGGGCCCTACAGAGAGCGAGATCCGCGAGAGGCAGGAACGCGCCGAACGCAATGCCCGGTATGATGCCATTTATGACCAATATTTGGCCGCGTCGGAGAGGGGCGATTATCGGGAGGCCTTAAGGCTCCTTCGTGCAGGACAGAAACTCCGCGATGGCTCTGTTACAAGACGTGGTATTGCCAAGCTGGAAAAATACCTTGCCGATCAAGCAAACATTGAACGGGGGGACAATCTCAATCAGCAAGCCAACAGTGCACAAGCCAGCGGGGATCACAAACAGGCACTTAAACTTTACAAGCAGGCACTTGCAACGTACCCGGATCCTACTTCTGAGTATCGCCAGTATGTTGCCGACTTTGAAAAACGTGTCGAGCGGATGGAGAAGGAGAACAACGAGCGCTTGAAAAGAGAGGCGAAAGCCGCCGAAAGGGAGCGTCGTCACCGGCCAAAGGTTGAACGGCTGCGCGCGGAAGCCACAGCCCTGGTGGATGCGAATCCGGCCGAGGCGCTGGCAAAACTCGATGCGGCGCTCAAGCTTCTGCCGGGGGATACAAAAGCAACGGGGGATTGGTGGCTGGCAAACGCGAGCCTTGCCCTGCTTGAGGGAAGGTATGATGCCGCCTTCGAGGCTTTGGAAAAAACGAAAGGGTATGGCCTGGATGCCGGGGAAATCGCCCGGTGGCAGGGTCGCATCAAAGACGAACGCGCTCGCCAGGGCTCGGAGGTTCAAAACGCCTTCGCCGATCTGCGCCAGCGGCTTGCAGCCACTCCCGTTGGAACCGACCCGGGCGCACTGTTGCTGAGCATCCACCAGAGCAGTAAAGAAGCGCTTTCCAGCCCTGTTGCCGAGAAGGACTTGATGACGCCGGGCAGAGCGGACCAAAAGATGGCGGGCGAGGGATTCGACATCCCCGGAACGAACCAGGGAACCCTGGTTTATCCGGATAAAAACAACCATCGCCCGCCGCCGTCGGTCCTGGACAGGCAGATCCCCGCGGGTGCCAAGGATGATCCGCAGATAAAGCAGATGCAGACTTGGTACCGCTCCCTCGAGGGGCAGAAGGCGGAGAAAGAGCAGAAGATTGCCGAGATCAAGGAACAGCAGAAGACCAGTCAGGATCCTGTGCTGGCCACGAAAATCGCGACCCTTGTCAACGATGTCAAGCGTCTGAATGACGACCAGGGTAATGCAACGAAAACAGTCAAGAAGCGGGTGCTGGACATGGGCCTGGCCTGGGACGAAGGTCCCTCGCCAGAGCCGCCGGCAACCGCGGAATCAGTGAAAAAGCCGGCTCCCGAATCGGCCGAGCTCGAATTCATTCAGAATTGAGAGAAGCCATGCAACCCAGAGTCGTTCTCACAATAGTGTATTTACTGGTATCCGCGATGCTGCTGCCGGGCTTGAGCGCGGCGCAGGAGGCCGTAAATCCGCCTGCGAACGCCCTGGCGGAGGCTGTGCTCAGGCGTCTTGCCGAGTCGCGGGGGTACGCCCGCATCGATGCCTTTTATGAGAATAACAAGGCCACCCGCGGCGAGGCGTGGACCAGGCTGCCCGAAGCCCAGGAGATGTTCCGGGTCCGCGAGGAGATACGCAACGCGGCCCGCAGCGCGGGCATCGAGACTGGCGAGGACGGTGACAGGGTCGTCGTGTTCACTCAAGGGGGCAGGAAGGCCCGGCTTACGAGCGTCGTCCCCTCCTTAGTTGAGGAGAACGCTGCCGAGCGTAACGACGTCGCTGGCATGATCGCACGCTACATCGTCAGAAATGCAAGCGAGGAGGCCAACTATCAGGCCGTCATGGCCGCGATCGAGGCCGTTGAAAATCCGCCCCTGCCGGATATCGATCGCCGCGCCGCGCTGATGGTGCTGGGGGCCTTTGTCGAAGCGCCGGCTCAGTATCCATTCTGGTTGCCCGCGCCGGGGCCGTCGAGCAAGGAGAAGCTGCCGCCGCGTGCCGAGGAAGCCCGGCAGCGCGGGCTCCAGGCAGCCGGCATTGGCGACTGGCCGGCTGCGGTCGCTGCATTCAAAGAAGCGAATCAATTCGCCCATGCCTCGCCGGCGCTGATGTTCAATCTTGCCCTGGCCTATCAACGGGGCGGCTGGCCGGTGCAGGCGGCGATGTATTATCGCGCTTATCTGGCCGCGCTCCCCGAGGCGCCCAACGCGGCCGAGGTGCGCGCAGAAATCCCGAAGCTGATTGCCGAAATCGAAGCGCGCTCCCTGCGCGAGTTCGACGAAGCGGAACGTCTGGTCGAAATGCTCTCGGCCATACCGCCGGCTGCCGGAACTAAAAGCCTGCGCCAGAATGCGCTGGAGAGCATGGCTTCATACGCCTATCTGGGAGGCATGACAGACCGGGGGGATGCGCTGGCTCGGAAGGCGTTGGCCTTGCCGGGCGCCAAGGAGACCACCAAAAAAAAGGAGTACCCGGACAAGCACGGCCTTTATGGGGCGGCGTATTCATGGGATTTCAGACGCGTCGAGGAGATCGTTTCGAAATTCGGCAAAGCGTACACGGCTGAGCGAATTTTCAATCGACGAAATCATGCATTGTCCAAGAGGGGAGAGTGGGGCGAAGTGCGGAAACTGGTCGATGCCTTCCCGCGGGGCCTCTTGTCCGAAGACGATATCGGTTGGATGAAACAAGCCGAAGCTTTCGAAGTCCTGGAAATCTTGCACGGACTCCATCTGGATGCGGCGAAGGAGTTGTACGTCGGGACTATGATGCCCGATCTGCATGCCCTTTTCTGGGGAGGGCGGCCCGACATCGCGCAGAGGCTTGCGCGCCGCGCCTTGGAAAACTACCGCAAGTTCAATCCTGGCAATAGCCAGGATCCCCCTTGGGATTATGTGAGCTACCTGATCCCCAATGCCGTTCTGGGGGATGGCAAAGCCATCGTGCAGGAAATGGAGCGATGGAAATCGAATCGGCTGGATGCTTCCATTATTGAAATAGCTGCCATGTATCTTGCTGCCAGCATGACGCCGGCCGATGCCGAAGGGACGATCAAGGAACTGATTCACCAATGGTACAACCACCTCAAATCTGCGACAGGGGCAAATTTCACGGAGACGAATTGGCCGTATGGGTTTCCACAGGCGTATTTCGCAATGGCCGCTGTAAAAGGTGATTCTAAGGGTGCACTGAAATATCTGGAGCGCGAAGAGGATCCCTCCGGCAAGGAGTACCAGCTCAGAATGTGGCATGCGCTGCGTTTTGCTATTGCTACCGGCCGCAGCCAGCTGGCGCTCGATATTGCTGAAAAGTTGCCCCACGACTGGAACACTTTGTTTGAACTGAACAGGCTTGCCGCCTTTCCTGGAGCCAGCAAGGCACTTCGAGAGCGCGTCAGGCGTTATGCGGTGACGATGAGCGGAGGATGGCAGCCCATCGATGCGGAGCATGCCCGAAAGGTGTGGCTGCACCTAAAGCATGCAATTAGCCTGAACGACGAAAAACAATACGGGATTATGTTGTACGGCGCTGAAATAACGGCGAAAGAAAAACCCGAAAAGCTGCCAGCCGAATTGACTTCTCATGCCGTGGTTCTCTGGATGGGCGCAATGGCGGCGCGTCTGGAAGATTGATAAAAAAACTGGCATCACCACATCGAGAATCTGGAAATAACTCAACCGAACACACTACATAGAAGGCAATACCATGACCAGATTACGAGAAAATGATTGTGTGCCGGCCATTCATCATTCAGCCGGACAGGTTGGCCGTTCCTGGACAGGGTCTTTGGTCCTCGCGGCCTGGCTTGGCCTGTTTGTTGTGGGGAGCGTGAAGACCGCGCAAGCCGTGACCATTCCAACGATGCCAGTGATTCAACCGGCGATAGCCGCCGCCAATCCGGGACTTGTCAAAAAGAGGGACATGCTTGTGGCAGAACGTGACATCCTGCGCACACAAAGCAAAACACAAAAAGCCAGCTGCAGCGCGGTGGAAGAGGATACACCGAAGCAACAGGATTGCATCGCGTGGCTCAACCAGCTCACGGAGGAAGTAAATCGCCATGTGCAAGCCACCAACGACCTGTCGACTGCGATCTCGGCCGCCGTAACTATCGAGCGCAAAAGCCTGGAGGCGCAAGAAAAGGTCCTGACGCAAGCGATCGCAACCGATCTCACTGCGGTGCGCAATCTTGGTTTTAACCGCCGCGCCGAAGACTTCGAGGAATGGGAGAAACTGGCCACTGACGCCCAACGCGAATTCCAGCACACCGTCATCGCGGAGTTTACCGGCGTGGTCGTCTCCTATACGCAGGACGGAATTCTCTCCGGTTTCAAAAATCTCGACCAGGCGAAAGTAGAGGGATGGATTGCCGTGCTGATGAAACAGGATCCTCCTCCAACTGAACTCATTGGTGTGCTGCGTGGCATGGCATCCGTGATTGAGAGAGATGGCGTGCGCCAGCGACTCGCTTACGATGCAAAACACTTGGCGACGCTCATCGAAAACGTGACCAAGAGCGCGAAGGTGATCGGCTGGAAGGACGGGCTGCCCGTATTGCTCGATATCGTCTGCGACGGGGTTCCGAATGAAGCGGTCGCCCAGCGGTGCAAGGTGTTCAAGGCCACAGCAGCTTCTACGGTGGCGTCGGTTTACAATAACGCGGCGCGTCGGGGTGGCGCTCAATGAAATTGAGCGGCTTACGACCATGACGGAAGATCAGTTGCGGGGTCTTGCCAAAATTAATGATGTGCTGGTGAAACATATCAAGGAGCGAAACGAAGTGAGGGCGCGCTTGAAGAAACTTGGGTAGGAACAACTAAATTTGAATAGATTCTGTGGTATTCGAAGTTCGCGTCGCCGCCGCTTATACCGTTATTTCCACTTTGGAGAGGAATACCTATGAAAATTAAAACTGTAATGAACACTTTGATTATTAGTTCTATTTTTTTAATATTGTACCTCTTTATAGGGCATGCCTTTATCGAATTCTATTTTGGTGGAAAAAAGGAGATACTCCAAACGGCGGCCCTTATCAATAATCAATGCAATGCTAATGGTTCTTGTCCTTTAGTGCTTGAAAATTGGGAAGGTGAAAACGGAAGGTTAAGAAAGGGTCGAATGCTGTACATTACTACGCCCATTCCAGAAAGTGAGAATAATGAAAAGAGCCTTAAACCTCAATCTTTCAGACTGATTTTTGAGATGACTTTTCCTCCAGATGATTGGTTCGAGGTCCAAGGCGGCGTTGGCAAGAAAGTCACTTCAGGTTGGACGGGTCGCTAAGATGGCTTTGAATCGAGCTGAATTTTGGCTCCTCGTGCGATTCTCAAAGTATCAACGAAGGTTCGAGGTGACACGGTGAAATATATCTTAGTTATTGCACTGCTGGTGGTTGTGATGGCTACCGGTTGCGCCTATGTCGGCGGTACGTACCAGAGGCTTGCTCATCCCTCGGGAGATTTCGTGATTGTTTATCCGGCTGCCTGGGAACGATCATGGAATATGCAGACCCGAGCGTTCTATAATCCGGCGGGCAAGGAAGTTCGCATCGACATAAGTCGCTATCCCGGCAACGACGGGGATAGCGCAACACCTGAGGCGTACATCGAATCGATTATTAAAGAAGTGAGGCTGTACGGTGGCATCCTGGGCCTCAGGGAGGCAATCAAGGTGTCGGGCCGGGCCGCAGAACGGCTGGAGACGACCCTGAAACACGGCTGGGTCGATCAAAAGAAATCTTACAGCTATCGATTGATTTCCCATGTTGACGTCATTGTCCCCCATGGTGGGCAATTCTACGTTCTCAGTCTGGCTGGACCGATCGACGACGTCGCCCTGTTCCGACCCGAGTTCGATCGGCTGGTGGCCAGTTTCCGGCTTGGTGAAGCACAGCAGTATCTGACCGAATGGCGCGGCCAGTATGATGGCCCAAAAGAAGCAAAAATGATGGTGGCGAGAAACCCTGATGAATTCAGGGAAATCACCGGGATATTCGGAGCTCCTACGGTCAGCAAGCTTCATTTGAAGTCTGGTGTTGATTTCGGCACGAACATGCTGGTGGCCATCAGTATGGGACAGAGGCCGACTGGGGGTTATGCAGTATCGATCGAGGACACGGTCGAGCGTGATGGAGTGCTCTATGTGCGGTACCGTGAACGGACCCCGCAGGGTGGAGTTGTCACACAGGCGTTGACCTCACCCTATCATTTGAAGTTGCTGCCTGCCAGTCCGGTCGAAGAAGTACGGTTTGAGAAGATCATTGAGCAATAAAACAGAAGTACGCCCCGTGCAGGAGAAGGGTGCGAAAATGGACAAGCTCTGCCATGAAAATTTTTTGCAGTATCAAGAGGCGCAACCCAAAGCAGCCAGAGTGGAGCATGCATGGAATTTTTGAACTTCCTTCGTGAAGATCCGGTGGTGGCCTGGTTGGTCTTCCTCGGCTTATTGCTCACCGTTGTGCCCCTGGCAGCTGTGCTCTGGCGCAAATTAACTGGGAGTAAGACGGCAGAGGAGGTAAAGCAGCCGGAGCGAGCAACTAGGCCGTTCCGCGGCATTCAGAGGGAACTGGTTTTGGTGGTGGTCGGCATTTTGTGGTTGCTGGCAATCATCGGCGGGATTCGCAGTTTCTTCCATTAATTGCGCATCTGAATTGTGTGCCGCATGGGAGACCGACTTGCAGCGAATGCGGTGCTGAGCGGCTGGTGATCTGGGAGTGACACCTTTGGGCTATGCCGAAGGAGGAGATAGGCATTGGGTAAGGTAACCGTCGGTCTGAAAATCATTTTGCCTCTCATCTTGTCACTGCTGTGTATAACGCAAGGCTACGCGCAGCCACTGGAGCCCTTGTCCGCGCTGGTCGTGAGACTACAGAAGGCCCCACACGACGATGCATTACGTCACCAAGTCATTCGCCGCGCCCGTGAAATGGTGCCGGAGCCCACCATTCCAGCCGAAGTACAGTCACATGAGAGTTTGGGGTATGCCCTCCTCGGAAACGCCAAAACCCAACAGGATTATCTTGCGGCACTGCGCGAATTCCAACAGGCGCTGCGGCTTGCCCCCTGGGTCGCGCGCCTGTACTTTATTTTGGGTGAGACTTACGAGAAAATGAGCGATGGGGCACTGGCCGAGCAGGCGGCGGGCATGCAGCCCAGACAGTCCTGCAGTGCTGAAATGTTTGACAAAGAAAGCCGGCTCTTTGACGGTTATAATCGGGCCAGAGAAAATTTCGAGTTCTTTCTGCTGGCCGAGGTGAAAATCAGCGAGCAGGATACCGCCATGATCAAGCACAGGATTACAGAGTGGCAGTTAAGGTTGGCCACATGGAAGTATCAATGGGAAACCGCATGCTGCCTAGGCTGCGGGGGCAAGCAGGATTCGATAAAATGACCCGACAGCTCAGAACTTCGGCTTAAAGCTCTCGATGAGGCTACGGTATTGCAAAGAGGCATTTAATGAGTGATGAAAATGTTCAAATCGAGATCACCAATGATGAGGCTCTCGTCCTGTTCGAATTCCTGGCCAGGTTTTCCCAGACGGGCACGCTTGATGTTGTGGATCAAGCGGAAGAAAGAGCCCTTTGGAATTTGAGCTGTGTGCTGGAGAAGATTCTTATCGAACCGTTTTACCCTGATTATCTCGATATCATCCAAGCTGCGAGAGATAGGCTCAGAGACGAGGTTGAATAGGTAACGCTGCCGCCGGTACGGCCTTGGTGTTGACTCAAAATTAGGTAGAGAAATTTATCACTGCAAAAGTCCAGCGGGCATCATCAATCCGGCGGTCGAGTCGGGAAGAAAAATAACCAGATAATGGGAGAATGAGCCATGAAAATGAATCCGCAAACTGCGTCTACACTGGTCTGGGCAGCGGCAGCTGCAACCATTGTGGGCTTCATGGTGATGTCACCGGGAGGGCAATTCATTTCTTACGTTGTTGCCATTCTTCTGGCGCTGGTCCCGACTCTATTTGGCTCCAGGGTATCACGTGTTGCTGGTGGGGTGATCCTGGTAATCTCTTTGCTCCTTGCGTTTCAAGTCTACCCCGTCTTTAAAAAGGAGGGGGAACGATACCGTAAGCGAGGGGGAGACCTGTCAGGAAAATTACCCACGCCAGCGGATTTTTTGTTGTCTGTTCAACTAAAAATAACTTCGCGCTCCGAGAAAACGGTCGCTATAGTAAGGATGCAGGAGCGATTCAATCTGGACATTCTCGCCGGTGCGCGGGGCGTGGATGAAGCGGTTTTCGCCGATATAGAGGCCGACGTGGGAGACGATGCCTTTTTTGCGGGTGGCAAAGAAGACAAGATCACCAAGGCGTAACTCCTCTTTGCTGATGGCTTGACCGGCATTGTATTGCTGTTGCGAAACGCGGGGGAGATTCAGTCCGTTCAGGCGATAACTGACCATGGTCAAGCCGCTGCAATCAAATCCGTCTTCGTCAGTCGTCCCCCCCCAGCGATAGGGGATCCCCAGGTAGCGCAGGGCGGTTTGGACAAGTTCATTACGCAAATCACCACTGTGAGCCTGGTCGATACGGGCAATAGCATACTCTTGCGGCGCGACAATGTAAAAATCGGCGATCACCCCTTGTTCCTTGAGTCGAGCAGCTTGCGCCTGCGCTTCTCGCCACTCTTTGAAGTTACCGAATCTGACTTTGTAAAGACCAGAGTCGTGGCGAAAATAGAAAGATTCGATGCCCCGGCGGTCGAGGTCACTATCGAGGCGCACGGCGTTATCAAGATTGGCAAAGGCTCCAACCTGAATAGTATAGCCGAGGCGGGGCAGGGACGAGGCGATAATGGCGTTGAGGAGTTCGCCGATGGGGTCAGGGGGATCAGTCGCGTTGATCGCTGGTGCCGACAGCGGCAATACCAGCAGAAGAATGAACGGAAATTGGAGCGCGCAACGACGGAAGAACGGGGGCATGAGCCATCCTGAGTTTTTTTGCTGTGACAGCGTAAAATTTGTTATCTTTGTTAAAATGCGGGGTCAGACACTTAGTATTTCATCCCGACTCTCTTTATTCAAGAAATCAATTTTGACGCTGCACAAAATAACTCTTTGAGGGAACCATGCCATGGCTTCGACAACAGAACTTCTGCAATGTCTCAACGCGCAACGCGGCACTGAAATCCACGTCGGACCGTGGCTGACCATCACTCAGGAGCGGATTGACGCCTTTGCCGAGGTGACCGGCGATGTGCAGTGGATTCATACCGATGTGGAACGGGCCCGCCGCGAGTCCCCTTACGGAACGACTGTTGCGCACGGTTATCTCACGCTGTCTTTGCTCCCCTGTCTTACCGAAAGTAACCACCCCGATTTCTTTGCCAGCAACTATCCGGGAATGCGCTATCGCGTTAACTATGGACTCAATCGCGTCCGTTTCCCGGCGCCGGTTAAAGCCGGGGCCCGCATCCGCGCCCGCTCAAACCTCCTCGATTTCGAAGTCTTGCCCAAGGGCGTGCAGATCATCTATCTCTTGACCATCGAGATTGAAGGAGAAGAAAAACCGGCCTGCATTGCCGAGTCGGTGGTCCGCGTCTATCCTTGAGATTTTCAGCTTTTCCTTTACAAATCCCCCTCGTCTCGTATAAATTATGCGGTCGCATCAAGGCGCTGTTCTGTGCAGCGTCATCGTCGCTGCTTCGCAAAGGGAGTTCATGGATACCACGCTGATTCGCAACTTTTCGATTATTGCTCATATTGATCACGGTAAGTCGACCCTCGCCGACCGCCTCCTTGAGGCGACCGGTGCTTTGCAGTCCCGCGAGATGTCAAACCAGTTCCTCGACAAGATGGATCTGGAACGGGAACGCGGGATCACCATCAAGGCTCAGGCTGTTCGTCTTAACTACACAGCTGACGACGGCAAGACCTATATTCTCAACCTCATCGATACGCCGGGGCATGTTGACTTTACCTATGAGGTCAGCCGTTCCCTCTCCGCTTGTGAAGGGGCATTGTTGGTCGTCGATGCTTCGCAGGGGGTGGAAGCCCAGACCCTCGCCAACGTCTATCTCGCCATCGATCAGAATCTTGAAGTCTTCCCGGTCCTCAATAAGATCGACCTGCCGGCGGCTGATCCGGCGCGGGTCAAGTCGGAGATTGAGGAGATTATCGGCCTCGATACCTCCGACGCGGTGGAAGCGAGCGCCAAGGCCGGGATCGGCATCCACGAAATCCTCGAGGCGATCGTCCAGAAAGTTCCGCCGCCGCAAGGAGATGTCACCGCACCGCTGAAAGTCTTGATCTTCGATTCCTGGTACGATGCCTATCAGGGCGTCATCATCCTCGTCCGCGTCATCCACGGCACGGTGCGTAAGGGTGAAAAGATCTTCTTGATGGCCAGTCGCAAGAGCCACGAAGTTCTGAAAGTCGGGGTCTTCACCCCGCACATGACCGAAGTCGATGAACTCGGCCCCGGTGAAGTCGGCTTCCTGATCGCCGGCATCAAGGTCGTCTCCGATGCCAAGGTCGGCGACACTTTGACCCATTTTCATCGTCAGACCCCGGAAGCCTTCCCCGGCTTCAAAGTGGTCAATCCCATGGTCTTCTCCGGCCTCTATCCGATCGACAGCACCGAATACGATCTGCTGCGCGACGCGTTGGAGAAGTTGCGTCTGAACGATGCTTCCTTCTCCTTTGAGCCGGAGAACTCCATGGCTCTCGGTTTCGGTTTCCGCTGTGGTTTTCTCGGCCTCCTTCATCTTGAAATCATTCAGGAGCGATTGGAGCGGGAGTTCGGTGTCGATCTCATTACCACCGCCCCGACCGTCCCTTTTCGGGTGACCACCACCAAGGGCGAGATGATCACCGTCGAGAGTGCCAACAAGCTCCCGGAGCTTCAGTATATCGATTATATCGAAGAGCCCTTTATCCTCGCCTCGATCCATGTTCCGAATGAATTTGTCGGCGCTGTCCTCGCTCTCTGTGAAGAGAAGCGCGGGGTGCAGCGGGAGATTCGTTATCTCACCGCGACGCGAATCATGATTATCTATGAACTCCCCCTCAATGAGATCGTGCTCGATTTTTACGACCGGCTCAAATCGATCAGTCGTGGTTATGCTTCCCTCGATTACGAACACCTCGATTATCGCCGCAGTGATTTGATCCGACTGAACGTTTTGATCAACGGTGATGCCGTCGATGCCCTCTCCCTTATTGTCCATCGCGATAAAGCCCAGTTTCGCGGTCGCGATCTGGTCGCCAAGATGCGGGAATTCATCCCCCGTCAGCAATTCGAGGTCGCCATTCAGGCGGCGATCGGCACCAAGATTATCGCCCGTGAAACCGTCAAGGCATTACGCAAGGACGTCACCGCCAAGTGCTATGGTGGCGATATCAGTCGTAAGCGCAAGCTGCTCGAAAAGCAGAAAGAAGGAAAGAAGCGGATGAAGCAGGTCGGCAATGTCGAACTGCCGCAGGAAGCCTTCCTGGCTATTCTTAAAGTGAAAGAGTGAGATGATGAGTGCTGCAGAAGAAAAGCAAGTTGAAGCTGCGCCGGAAGCTCCGACTCCCGCACCAAAGCCGGTCAAATCCAAGTCACGGGAGTGGACGGAGTCGATCGTTGTGGCTCTCGTCCTTGCCTTGATCATCCGCACCTTTGTGGTCCAGGCCTTCAAGATTCCTTCCGGATCGATGGAGGATACCTTGCTGATCGGCGACCATCTCCTCGTCAGTAAATTCGTTTATGGTATGCAGATCCCCTTTACGGAGAAGCGTTTTTTGCGCTTCAAAGATCCGCAGCAAGGGGATGTAATCGTCTTTGAATTCCCCGAAGACCGAGATAAAAGTTACTTCTCGCGGCGGGATTTCATTAAAAGAGTGGTCGCTATTCCGGGGGACGTGGTCGAAGTCCGGGATAAACAGGTTTACGTTAATGGTGAGAAGTACGAATTGCCCCAGGCCATCCATAAAGAAGCTGATTCCATTCCGGCGCAATATGGTCCGCGTGATTTCATGAAACCGGTCACTGTCCCCGCAGATTCTTACTTTGTCATGGGTGATAATCGTGACCGTTCTTATGACAGTCGGTTCTGGGGTTTTGTCACCGAGCCGGAGATCAAGGGGAAAGCCTTTATTAAATATTGGTCCTGGGATTCGGAGCGTCATTTACCGCGGATTAGCCGTATTGGCAGACTGATACATTAGCCGGAAAAAATCGATTATCGCCTTAATTCTTCCGTTGACTTCCTGCTGCTGCTCTTGTTAGGATTCGAAAAATTTAGAACAGTAGTTTTCGTCCCTTTTAAGTCGATCCCGTGAGGTTGACAAAGGTACTCATGAACACAAAAAACCTCATCCATTCTGAGAATACCTTTCTGCCCAAGCGGTGGAGAGGTATTTTTTTGTCTCATTCCCCGATCGAAGAGGTGATTAAATGTCGCAAGATACGGTAATTTTTGATCAGGCTGGAATCGCGCGGGCGTTGACCCGGATCGCCCACGAAATTCTGGAGAAGAACAAAGGGACTGAGGACCTGGTCCTGGTCGGGATCCGCAGTGGCGGGGATCATCTCGCCCGACTGTTGCGCGACCGGATTGTCGAGATCGAAGGGGTGGAAATTCCTCTTGGGACGGTCGACATTACCATGTATCGCGACGATATCAGTTCGCGCGGCACCCTGCCGGTCGGCAAAACAGAGATTCCCTTTGCTCTCGACGGCAAGAAGATCATCCTTGTCGACGAAGTCATCTTTACCGGTCGGACGATTCGCGCTGCCCTCGATGCCCTTATTGATATTGGTCGTCCCGACTGTATTCAGCTGGCGGTGTTGATCGATCGCGGCCACCGGGAGTTGCCGATCCGTCCGGACTTTGTCGGTCGCAATGTACCGACCGCCCGCGATGAAGATATCTGTGTCTTTTTCGATCATGCGCAGCCGATTGAAGTGCGCCTGGTCAAATCCTAACCTTCCTTATCAGGAGAAGAGCGATGTCATTTCGGCACAAGCACATCATTGCCCTGCGTGATCTCAGTAAGGACGATATCGAGCAACTACTCAATACCGCCGAAAGTATGCGTGAGATCAACAATCGCGAGATCAAGAAGGTCCCGACCCTGCGCGGCAAGACGATCATCAACCTTTTTTACGAATCATCGACCCGCACCCGCACCTCCTTTGAAATTGCCGGCAAGCGCCTCTCCGCTGACACCGTCAATATCGCGCCGTCAAACAGTTCGGCGACCAAGGGGGAGACCCTCGCCGATACCGCCCTCAATCTGCTGGCGATGAAGCCCGATATCATCGTCATGCGCCATGCCGTCTCGGGGAGTCATTACTTCCTGGCCGAGAAGGTCAATTGTTCGATTATCAATGCCGGCGATGGCGCCCACGAGCACCCCTCGCAAGGTCTTTTGGACATGTTGACGATCAAGGATAAATTCGGTCGTCTTGATGGTCTCAAGGTGGCGATTGTCGGCGACATCACCCACAGTCGCGTCGCCCGCTCCAATATCCAGGGATTGACCAAGCTCGGTTCGTCGATCTTTCTGGCCGGTCCGCCGACAATGATCCCTCCCGGTGTCGAACGCCTCGGCAATGTGACGGTCTGCGCGACGATGAAAGAAGCGATTCAGGATGCCGACGTGGTGATGATGCTGCGCATTCAGCAGGAGCGGCAGGGCAAGACGCTGATGCCGAATGCCCGCGAGTATTCCCGCTATTTCGGGCTCAATCCGCAGAATCTCCAGTATGCCAGGCCCGACGCCATGGTCATGCATCCCGGCCCGATCAATCGCGGCGTCGAGATGTCTTCCTATGTGGTCGATGGCAGCCAGTCGCACATCCTCAAGCAGGTGGAGAATGGCGTGGCAGTGCGGATGGCGATGCTGTATCACGTCTGCGGCGGAACAGCGGTAGAGTAACGACAACGAATCCAGCGAGGAAACCAATATGAATCTCTTGATCAAGAACGGCCGTATCATCGATCCGACGCAGAAACTCGACCAGACCTGTGATCTGCTGATCGAAAAAGGAAAAATCAAAGAGATCGGTAAAAATCTTGTCACAACGGCGGGGGTGAAGAGCATCGATGCTTCCGGCTGTTATGTGACGCCGGGTCTCATCGATATGCATGTCCATCTCCGCGATCCCGGTCTCGAGTACAAGGAAGATATCGTCAGTGGCACCAAGTCGGCCGTGGCCGGCGGTTTTACCTCGGTCTGCTGCATGCCGAACACCAAGCCGGCCATCGACAACAAGGCGGTGGCGAGCTATATCATCAATAAAACCAAGGCCGAAGGTTTTTGCAATGTCTTCCCGGTCGGCGCGATTACCCAGGGATCAAAAGGGGAATCTCTCGCCGAAATGGGTGAGTTGAAGGAGTCGGGCTGTGTTGCGGTCTCTGATGACGGCCATCCGGTGAAGAGTTCCGAATTGATGCGCCGCGCCCTGCAATATGCGGCCGGCATCGGTATTCCCCTGATTACCCATGCCGAAGATCTTGATCTGGTCGGCGCCGGGATGATGAACGAGGGCTTTACCTCCACCGAGCTTGGATTGAAAGGGATCCCCCGCGTTGCCGAGGATATCGCCACCTCCCGCGATGTCCTCCTGGCTGAATACACCGGTGCCCCCATCCATATTGCCCATGTCTCGACCTTAGGTTCGGTGCAGATCATTCGCGAAGCGAAGGCTAGGGGGGTCAAGGTCACCTGTGAGACCGCACCCCATTACTTTACCCTCACCGACGATGCAGTGCGCGGTTACAACACTAATGCCAAGATGAATCCGCCTCTACGTGAAGCCGCCGATGTGGCGGCGATCAAGGCCGGACTGCAGGACGGCACCATCGACTGTATCGCTACCGACCATGCACCGCATCATCTCGATGAAAAGGATGTTGAATTCGATGCGGCGATGAACGGGATTGTCGGTCTCGAAACCTCCCTCCCGTTGTCCCTGAAGCTGGTCAGTGACGGCGTGTTAACCCTTGCGCAACTGGTTGAAAAAATGTCCTGTAACCCCTCGAAAATCCTCAGCCTTGGACGAGGGACTCTGGTAGTCGGCGCAATTGCCGATATCACTGTCATCGATCCGGCAATGGAGTGGGTTGTCGATGCTGATAAGTTGGCGAGTAAGTCGAAAAACTCCCCCTTTATCGGCTGGAAGATGCTAGGCGGTGCCCGTTGTGTCATCGTTGCGGGCAAGGTCGTTGATTCTCGATCCTGAGACTGCAAGTTGTCATAATTAAATCCTTCTGGAGTATTGATCCATGCCCAAACGTACCGATATCTCGAAAATCCTTATTATCGGTTCTGGCCCGATTATCATCGGTCAGGCCTGTGAATTTGATTACTCTGGTACGCAAGCTTGTAAAGCTTTGCGTAAGCTCGGCTACCAAATCGTGCTGGTCAATTCCAATCCGG
>DIKR01000027.1 GCA_002424625.1 Desulfuromonadaceae bacterium UBA5613 | reverse complement strand
GGCCAGTGGTGTCCTGGGAGCCCACGGTGGTCATCTTCGGCTCGCAGTACGTGCCGGGGCGCACGCCCTCGACATTGCAGGCCTTGCCGACCATCTTCTGCGCCAGGGAGTAGCCCTGATTCGCTTTGGCCACCGGATTGACCGGCAGGGTAAAGATGTCGGTGGCACCCATGCCGAGAGCAGCGCGGGCGCGGTCGGTGACCGCGCGGCCGATGATCAGGGGGATACGGCCGCCGGCGCGGAACTCATCGGCGAGGGTGTTGGGGGCGATGGCAAAGGTGGAGAGGAGCGCACCGGCTTCGGACTTGATTTCACCCTTCACGGTATCGATAACAATGACATCGCCGGTATTCATCTTGGTGACATCGGCCTTGAGCGGCAGAGCGCCGGAGTCCTGGGCGGTGTTAAAGAAGATCGGCGCAATGACGCTGCCGATGATGACACCGGCGGTCTTTTTGTTGGGGACGCAGGGGATGTCGTTGCCGATCGCCCAAAGGACGCTGTTGCAGGCCGACTTGCGGGAAGAACCGGTGCCGACGACATCGCCGACAAAAGCGACCTGATAACCGTCAGCGCGGAACTTGGCGATCGTCGCCAGGCCTTCGGGGAAACGGGTCTTGCCCATGGCCAGAGCATGGAGTGGGATGTCGGGACGGCTCCAGGCATCGCCGGCCGGGGAGAAGTCATCGGTATTGATCTCGCCTTCGACTTTGAAAACCTTGACTTTGATCTGCTCGGGAACGCCGGCCTTGTGAGTGAACCACTCGGCATTGGCCCAGGAGGTGAGGACCTTTTTAGCGGCAGCATTGGTTTTGGCAAGGGCGGCGACCTGATCAAAACCGTCGTAGACCAAGGTCATGCCGGAAAGGGCACAAGCGGCTTCGTCGGCCAGTTCGGGAATGCTCAGTGCAGCGACCAGCGGCGCAACATTGTAGCCCCCCATCATGGTGCCGAGAATGCGTACGGCATCGACCCTGGAGACCAGGGGAGAGTTTTTTGTCCCCTGAATGATCTCGGCGAGAAACGCCGCCTTGACTTCAGCGGCCGGGTCGACGCCCGGAGAGATCCGCTCTTTCAGCAGATTGAGGAGAAATGCCTCTTTACCGGCCGGCGGCGCGACGAGCAACTTGCACAGTTCGGTCGTCTGCTCGGGGGTCAGCGGCAGGGCGGGAATCCCTTGCGAGGCCCGCTCTTCTTCATGTTTAAGATACGCTTCGATCATCAACTCTCTCCTTCGTGATAAATATGACGTGACAAGACTGCCAGCGCCCATGGTTAGCATTCACGGCAAAACAAAGGCCGGAAAGTAACGGCCTGACCTTTACCAAAAGCGCACTTTGTATACGATTTTTTAACGTTGATGTCAACGGACAACTCAGCCTTTTATCAAGGTTTTAGCTTGAGTAAATCAGCGATGCAGCACACAGCTGCTGATTCCGGCCAGCTTTCTTCCCTTTTCCTCCGCGGTTGTGCTAAGTATTCACTCATGCGCCGGCACTTACACTTTCCGGGAGTCCCATCGAATGTCCCTAATCGCCGTAAATCCGACCATTCCTGCCTGTCTGTACCGCCGGGCTTAATTCTCTCTCGTGTCGTCCTTCCTCCTGCTGGTCGCGTATGGGACCGGGATCTTGATCGGGGATAACTCTTCACCCTTTTCTCTTTTCAGTCTGATCGTTCCTTTCTCTTTAATCGTCCTCTGGTTTTTCTTTCGTCGACAAGCAACGCTCGCCTTTGCCCTGCTCTGTGCTATCAGTCTCTGCCTCGGGATCGCTTTATATGATCTTAATCGTTATCCCCTGCCTGGCAATAATCATCTCCTCAACCTTACAGAAGGAGCAGCGGTTATTATTGATGGGCGGATTTTAGCGACAACAACCCGGGCACTGAGCGGCTATTCCATCGATCTCCAGAGTGCGCGGATTATCGCCAAGGGGAGCGAGAGCGAAGTGCAGGGGCGGTTGCGGCTTTATGTCGAAAGCGGCGAGAATTCATGGAATGCCGGCGACGATATCCGTTTCAGCACAAAGCTGAAAAAACCGCGGCCCTTCGGCACGCCGGGGGAATTTGATCTCGGCCGGCAACTCGCTCTCAACGAGATCTTTGTCACCGGCTTTGTGCCGGACAGTTCAGATATTTTACGACTGCGCACCGCCCTCCCCGGCCAGCGCAGCTGGATCGAACAGGGCCGCACCGCCACGGCACGTTTTATCACGGCAGAGCTCCCCTCAAGTTACAGCCCGCTGGTCAAAGCCCTGGCGATCGGCGACAAAAGCGGGCTGGCCCCCGAGATTCGCGATCTCCTTGCCCGCGGCGGCGTCTCGCACCTCTTTGCCATCTCGGGACTGCATCTCGCGCTGATCGGAGTAGCGCTGTACGCTGTCGGCCTCACCCTTTATCGCCGTTCCACCCGCCTACTACTCGCTGCTCCACCGGCCCGCGTCCTCCCCCTGCTGATTGCCCCGCTTTTGATTCTATATCTGCTCTGGACCGGCATCGGCGTTTCGACGCAACGTGCGCTGCTCATGGTCCTGGCCGGTTCAGCGCTCTTTTTGCTGCGCCGCAAGACCGAACCACTGAACCTCCTCTGCTTTGCTGCCCTGGCCATCCTTCTTTGTCAACCGCTGCTGCTCTTTACCCCCTCCTTTCAACTCTCCGTTACCGCCCTGGCCGGCATTCTCGGCGGCAGCCGCATCTGGTCACCCCTTGTGGCCGATCGTCCAAAGGCGGTGCAATACCTGGCAGCCCTCTTCTTTTCATCTCTGGCCGCCACCCTGGCAACCCTGCCCCTGGTCATCTACCACTTTCACCTCATCGCCCCGAGCGGTGTCATCACCAATATCATCGCCATACCGGTGATCAGCTGGGTCGGCGTCCCTCTGGCTTTAGCCGGTTCCCTGCTCTGGCCCTTCTTTCCGGATATTGCGATCCTCCTCCTTGCCGGCTGTGAAGCGGTTATTGCTGCCCTGCTCAAGATTGTTGGGCTGATGATTGCTGCCCCCGGCCTGGCCGGCTGGATACTTTACCCCTCTTTGCCCCTCCTTGCGGCCATCACCCTTGTAATCATCGCCCTCTTTCTCCACAAAAAAAATGTCGTATTCCGCGGAACCCTGATCGGCGTCGCCGGTCTTCTTCTATTCTTTGGGCTGCGTTCCCCTTCCGAGTTAACGGTCACCGCCATTAGCGTCGGGCAAGGGGAATCCCTCCTGGTTTCTCTCGGCAGCAGCCATTTTCTCGTCGACGGGGGCGGCCTTTATGGAGACCGTCTCGATCCCGGCCGCCAACTTGTGGCGCCGACGCTGGGGAGACTCGGCATCCACCGTCTTGACGGGGTGTTCCTCACCCATTTTCATCCTGATCATTTCAAGGGACTGCTCGGCATCCTGAGCGATATCCCCTGCCAACGCTTCATTGTCAATGCGCCCCTCTCGGCTGATGACCCCTTATTACCGGTGATAATCGACCGCCGGATTCCTCTCGAAGTGGCTTCGCCGGGGTGGACGCATTATTTGACAAGAAATGACATGCAACTCTTCCTTTATCGGCCCCCGGAAACAGGGACAGATGACGAAAATGACCGATCGCTGGCGATCTATGTCCGCAACCAGACCCAAGGGGCTTTATTAACCGGCGATCTCGGTGAAAAGGGGATGCAAAGCCTGATCGAAAATCCTCCGCCGGGACCGGTGACGCTCTTCAAGTTGCCACATCACGGCAGCCGCTACTCCATGCCCGCCCCCCTCATTGATTTTCTGCAACCGCAGACTGCTTTTGTTTCAGTCGGCTATCAAAATCGCTTCGGCTTCCCGCATCCACCCCTCATGACTCATCTGGAAAGTAAAAAAATTCCGCTTTTCCGGACGGATCAGGACGGAACCCTCCGCTTTAGCGCTAACGAAAAAAACTGGACAGCAGAAAAGCTGAAATCGGGCTTTTTCATTGACAACAGCGTCGCTACTTTGTTAGAGATTAGCGGATTATTCACCCCGAAGCGGAGCCGGCCGGAATGACATCTTCTTCTATTTTGATCGTCGACAACGACCCGGCCGCGCACCAGGATTATACCAACCTCTTCATTGATGCCACCTATCAGACCCGGATTGCGACCTCGGAAGAAGACGCCCGACTCCTTCTTGCTTCACAAAAAGTCGACATCATTATTGCCGATCTGCAAACCCTCGATACTGCCGGCCTCCCGTTTCTCGACTACGCCCGCAAGCTGCGAACCACCCCCGACCTCATCTTGATTACAACCGAAAGCACCTTGGGAATCGCTATCGAAGCACTAAAGTCGGGGGCGCGGGAATATCTGTTCAAGCCCTGCTCTCCCGAGCAACTCTATCATCTGGTCAATACCTGCATCGAACAACGGCATCTGCTGAACGAAAACTGCTTCCTCAAAAAACAGATTCGTCTTTATCAACGCGGACAAAGTATTGCCTCGCTCATCGATATCGATCGCCTCTTTGCCCTGAGCATCTCAACTCTCATTAACGAAATCGGTCAAGGCCGCGGTTTTGCCTTCCTGTCAACAGAAAGAGACATCTCCAAAATTGACGGCAACGAAGGTGTCAGCTTTGAAGAAGCCCTGACACTGGCGCAAGCGTTACTTCCCGACCTGGATAAAATCGAGCAAATTCGCATTTTCAAAGATGAAGATCTCTCCCCTTTGCGCCTTCCAGGCGGGCCTAAACAGATCAAGACTCTTTGCGTCTTCCCGTTAAGAAGTGAAAAGAATATCAAGGGTGGTCTCGTCCTGCTTAATCCCCATTTCGGTGATTTTTTACCCGAAATTCCTGTGGATAATCTGATATTTCTTGCAGAACAAGCCACTCTCAGCTTCGAAAATGCCTTCCGTTTTCAAGGCGCGCGCGAACTCATTTATACGGATGATTTAACTGGTCTCTACAATTACCGTTACTTGCAAAAGGTCCTTGATCTCGAAATCCGCAGATCCGAACGCTATAACCTCTCTTTTTCCCTGGTCTTCATCGACCTCGATCGCTTCAAAATCGTCAACGATACCCGGGGGCACCTGATTGGCAGCGATGTGTTACGTGAATGTGGCAACTTGCTGCGCACCTGCGTCAGAGATGTCGACATCCTCTTTCGCTATGGCGGCGATGAATTCACCATCCTCCTCGTTGAAGCGTCGGCAACAGGTGCTGCCAGCGTTGCCGAACGTATCCGCTCGACGATAGAGGCGTTCCATTTTCAACAGGAAAGCGG
>DIKR01000029.1:1204-2826 GCA_002424625.1 Desulfuromonadaceae bacterium UBA5613 | reverse complement strand
GCTGGCGCAGTTCAGCGGCGCGATCGGTCTTCTCCCAGGTGAACTCCGCGAGTTCCCGACCGAAATGGCCGTAGGCTGCGGTCTTTTTATAGATTGGACGGAGCAGGTTGAGATGCTCAATGATAGCGCGGGGACGCATATCAAAGACTTCCCGAACCAATTCCGCGAGACGGACTTCATCGACCTTGGCAGTGCGAAAAGTATGGACCATAACCGAGACCGGTTCTGCAACGCCGATGGCATAAGCGAGCTGCACCTCGCAGCGATCACACAGGCCGGCGGCAACGAGATTCTTGGCNNACATAACGTCCCATGTACGCTGCGGAACGATCCACCTTGGAAGGATCTTTACCGGAGAAAGCACCACCACCATGCCTTCCCATGCCGCCGTATGTGTCAACGATAATCTTGCGACCGGTCAGACCGCAATCGCCCATTGGGCCGCCGATGACAAAGCGACCGGTCGGATTGATAAAGTAACGGGTCTTTTCGTCGAGCAGATGCGCCGGGATGATTTTCTTGATAACCAAAGCAATCACCTGCTCTTCGATCTGCCGGTGGGTGACCTCAGGGGTGTGCTGCGTCGAGATGACGACAGTATCGATCCGCGCTGGCTTGCCATCGATATACTGCACTGTCACTTGTGACTTTGAGTCGGGACGCAGGAACGGGAGGGTGCCATCTTTGCGCAGATCAGCAAGTTTACTGACGAGTTGATGCGCCAGCAGGATCGGCATCGGCATCAACTCCGGAGTTTCGTTGCAGGCATAGCCGAACATCAGACCCTGATCCCCTGCCCCCTGCTCTTGAAACATCCCCTCACCAGCGGTGACCCCCATGGAGATATCCGGCGATTGCTTATCAATGGAGACGAGGACGGCACAGGAATCGGCGTCAAAGCCCATATCCGAACTGGTATAACCGATCTCCCGAATCGTTTCACGGACAATGGCCGGGATATCGGCATAAGCCGTCGTGGTAATCTCACCGGCAATCACCGCCATGCCGGTCGTCACCATCGTTTCGCAGGCAACCCGGGCAGCGGGATCCTGGGTGAGAATGGCATCGAGAATTGCATCAGAGATCTGGTCGGCAACCTTGTCAGGATGACCTTCCGAGACCGATTCAGAGGTAAAGAGAAAATTATTGACAGACATGGATTACGTCTCCTTTTAGACTTGAAATGTAGAAAAATACTGTAAAAACGGCGAATAAGTCAAATATTTTCTCCCTTGGCGATGCACAGACAAAGCGCGCCTGGTCGCGGGATCAAATTTCCGGCGGCAGGAAAAGATCAGGAAAGGAGGTCTGCATGACATCCTCGAGAAGATGTCGAATCTCCGCGCCGGTCGGTAAAGTCAAAAGTGTCGTCAAAAGGGCATCACTGCGATCCTTGCGGCTCAAGCGCAGGGCCCGCTTCATCCGGAGAATATCGCCGGGGCTCATAGAGAGTTCCGTAAAACCCAGGGCAACAAGGACATTAATATACAAAGGGTCGGAGGCCATCTCACCGCACATCCCGACCGGAATTCCCGCATCCTTACCGGCAGTGCAAATCAGCTGCAGGGCCCGTAAAATGGCTGGATGCAACGGGTCATAAAGGTAGGCAAGATGCTCATTGC
>DIKR01000029.1:710-1138 GCA_002424625.1 Desulfuromonadaceae bacterium UBA5613 | reverse complement strand
GACGGCGTTTCAACCACAATCCCGACTTCCAGGGCAGCATCGAAGGGCTGCTGACGCGCCGACAACTCCTCCATGACACCGCGTAAATGCGCCCGACAGGCGCGCAGTTCTTCAATACCAGAGATCATCGGAAAAGCGAGACGAACTCTGCCGAAAGCCGACGCCCGCAGAATCGCGCGTAATTGTGTACGAAAGAGGACTTCCTCTTTCAGGGAAAAGCGGATGGCCCGCAATCCCAGCGCCGGATTTGCTTCTCCGGTGAGGTTGATATGATCAACCAGCTTGTCGCCGCCGACATCCAGCGTCCGGATCATCACCGAGGCCGGCGCCATTGCTTCGACCATCTCCTTGTAGATCAGGAACTGTTCGTTCTCTGAAGGCGGGAGGGTCCGGTTCATGAACAAAAATTCGGTACGCATCAAGCCGAC
>DIKR01000029.1:0-665 GCA_002424625.1 Desulfuromonadaceae bacterium UBA5613 | reverse complement strand
AAGAAGCTCATAGCCGTCTGCGGTTTGTGCCGGGAGATCGCGCAGCAGCACGAGCTCCTGTTCGGCGTATTCATAATGCTGCTTGCGCTGGAGATAATCACGAAAACTCTCAGCTGAGGGGTGGATCACCACCACCCCTGTAGTCCCGTCGACGATCAGGGGCAGCCCCTGACTCACCAACTGGGTCACTGACTCTAATCCAACGATCGCCGGAATCCCCATGGAGCGGGCGAGAATGGCGGTATGCGAAGTCCGGCCACCGGCATCGGTGACAAAAGCAAGGATCTTGTTGCGATCGAGCTGGAGGGTATCGGCGGGGGAAAGATCGTGGGCAACGAGAATGACCTGTTCGGAAATTTCCTGGAGGAGATGCTCATGATAGCCGATAAGATTACGCAATATCCGTTGGCCGACAAACTCCACGTCACTGCGGCGCTCCCGGAGATATTCATCCTCAATCGCCGCAAAGAGATGGCGTATACGTAACAGCGTCCGGCGCAATGCTGTTTCGGCATCGACCAGATCTTTTTCAATGGTGGCGATCGTCTCGGAGACGAGCATGACGTCATCGAGAATCAGGAGATGAGCATCAATGATTAAACCAGGCTCCGGCGTCGGATGGTCATCCGCTTGACGGCGAACTGACTCAAGTTGCTGCCGGGACA
>DIKR01000102.1:1470-3924 GCA_002424625.1 Desulfuromonadaceae bacterium UBA5613 | reverse complement strand
TGGGTCGCCGATCTCGGTAAACTTCAGAATCTCGTCCCCCTGGCCGACGATCCGGTCTTTCAGGCCCACTGGCAAGCAGTCAAACAAGGGAACAAAGAACGCCTGTCCGAACTCGTCCGCCAGGAATGCGGCATCCTCTTTGAACCGGCCAGCCTCTTTGACGTGCAGGTCAAACGGATTCACGAATACAAGCGCCAGCTCCTCAATATCCTGCATGTCATCCATCTTTATGACCGGATCAAGCGGGGCGATATCAAAGAATGGACGCCGCGCTGCGTCCTCATCGGCGGCAAGGCCGCACCGGGGTACGCCATTGCCAAGCTGATCATCAAGCTGATCAACAACGTCGCGACCGTGATCAACAGCGACCCGGCGACAGCGCACCGCCTCAGAGTCGCTTTCCTCCCCGACTACCGGGTGACGGCGATGGAAATTATTGCCCCGGGGACCGATCTCTCCGAACAAATCTCCACGGCCGGCAAGGAAGCTTCCGGGACCGGTAACATGAAGTTCATGATGAACGGCGCCATCACCATCGGCACCCTCGATGGCGCCAACATTGAAATCCGCGAAGAGGCCGGCGCCGAGAACTTCTTCCTCTTCGGTCTGACCGCCAGCGAAGTCGAAGCCACCCGCCACAACTATCACCCGCAGGAGATCATTGCCGCCGACGAAAACCTCGGACGGGTCATGCAGCTGCTGGGAAGCGGTCACTTTAATCAGTTAGAGCCGGGCATCTTTGAACCGCTCCTTGCCACCCTCACCAGTCCCGGCGATCCCTGGCTGACCCTCGCCGACTTCGGCAGCTATGTAGCGGCGCAGCACCAGGTCGCCGTCGCCTATCAGGACAAACCGCGCTGGACGCGCATGAGTATCCTCAATAGCGCCCGCAGCGGTCACTTCTCGACGGATCGCACCATCGCGGAATATAATCGGGAGATCTGGAAGTTGGTACCGGACGTACTAGCGAAGTAGCGAGGTGAGAAGAAGGGAAAGGATTGACGGGGCGTAGCGGAAATGCTGCGCCCCGTTTTATTACGCGGTCTCTTTGGCCGCCGCATCCCGCAGCAAGCGAAAGACCGTGCGAAAAGCCTTTTTGTCGCCATCCTTGCGATACTTGGCCATGGCACTTTTCAGCGCGACCGGATCGAGAAGCGGGAAAGCGGTACGCGCTTCCGCCAATGCCGCTGCCGCCGCCTCCTCGGCGAGGAGGCGGTCGCGCAAGCCTTCGAGATCATGAAAGAGTTTGTTGTCAGCGAGCTGGCGCTGGTCATTCCCCTCCAAAGTCTGGTGAATCCCCGACAACATCTCTTCATCTTCGCGCAACAGTGCCCCAAGGTGACGCAACTGCCGGGCGCGGGCGCTGCTCGCCTTGAGACCGCGGGCAACGACAAAGGCGGCGCGGGTTTCGTCATTCAGCTGCAGACGCCGAAAGGTTGCTTCCGGCAACTCGGCGATCTGGTGCGCCAGATCGGTGACAGCATGCGCCGCCTCTTTGCGGGCCGTGCGGCTGCTGTAAACTTCTTCCGTAGCATCAGTACAAATTCTTGCCATCAATTTCTCCTGTTTTTCTTACGCCGGCAGCGGCCAGTCGCTTTCATAACCGGGGGGATAAAAATTCTCTTTGGTGCGGTTAAAGTAGCCAAACTGGATGCGCGGCACTTCCGCCTTGATCCGCGCCAGCATCGTTGCCATGCCGATCCCCTCTCCCGAGATTTGCAGGGCATCACGGTACATGACCGGATCGATACTGAGATTACGCATCTGGATGAGATCAACCCCGGTGTCCTGCACCAACTGCAGGAGCGCAGCGATCTCCTCTTCCCGGTCGCTCACCCCCGGATAAACGAGGTAGTTAAGCATGGTGAAGAGCCCCGCCTTTTTCGCCCGGCCGATGGAGTCGATCACATTGGCGAAGGTGTAGCCCTTGGGACGATAGTACGCATTATACAACCCTTCCTGCGCCGAGTTGAGGGAGACGCGGATCGAGTCGATGCCGGCGGCGGCGAGTTCGTCGACCGCATCCGGCAGTGAGGCGTTGGAATTGAAGTGGATCGTGCCGCGACTCGTCGCCAGCCGCATCTGCCGGACGGCGGCGCTGATCGTTGGCCATTGCAGGATCGGATCCCCTTCGCACCCCTGGCCGAAGGAGACAATGGAGTTTTCAGCCTGCTGCAGGTGGGGGATGGCGACCTCGCAGAGTTCCTCGACGCTCGGCACAAAGCTGATGCGGTCCTGGCTCGCCGGACAGCAGTCTGACTCCTGCAGCGAGATACAACCGAGACAGCGGGAGTTGCAGATCGGTGAGGTCGGCAGCGGCGCTTCCCAGCGGCGAAAGAAAAGGTTCTTGGCGGCAAAGCAGTGGTAATCAACAGCGCAGCGCGAAAGCTGTTCGTAAAGGCGGTTCTGCGGATGGGCAGCGATGGTCGCCCGCACCAGGGGATCGAGCTGGCG
>DIKR01000102.1:0-1401 GCA_002424625.1 Desulfuromonadaceae bacterium UBA5613 | reverse complement strand
TACGACCAGAGGGGGAGAGTCACTGCCTTGCGGTCATAATCGGCCGCCGGCAGAAGGGTGCGGGTAAAGGCCGGGGTGAGAAAGGTGCTGACCGCCTGAATCTTGCCGCCCCCCCAACTGCGCGGCAGCCGGTCAAGGGTCTTGAGGACGCCGCTTTTGCGGTCAAAACCGATCGGCGGGGTATCGGGGATAGTAAAGAGGCGGCTCCCCTCGGGGAGGGGGATGAGCTCGTCGGCGCGCGGGGCACGGCAGATGGTGCCGTTCATGCCGGCCAGAAGGAGATCAGGATGTTCAAAGACCTCGCCGCGTTCATCAGCAACAACGGCAAGGATGGTTCTTTTCTTGTCCATATATTTTTAACCATTCTCCAGCAGCGATCATTTTGAGAGGGAAGACTAGCACAAGATGGCTGACACGGCAATTTGTGACTCAATATCCTTTGATTTTCGTTGCGTCNNTGCGCCGTTGCGTGAACAATGCTTGGAAAGATTTTCCCTTTGGGAGACAAGGATGCAAACCCTGCTCAAAATCGCCCTCAGCGTCGCCATTATCCTCACCGCCACCGGCCTGGCCAAACGCTTCCCCTCCGCTGCCGGTTTGATCGGGGTCATGCCCCTGACCGGAATGCTGGTGCTGGTCTGGGTTTATGTCGAGAACCAGGGCAACCCGCAGGTCATGCAGTCTTTCAGCCGCGGCGCCTTCTGGGGACTGCTGCCGACTCTTCTCTTCTTCCTCGTTGCCTTCCTCTGTTTCCGCAAGGAATGTTCCCTGAGCATCGTTCTGCTCACCAGCTTCGCCGCCTGGGGGGCGGGAGCGTTCGTACATCAATGGCTGCTGAAGTAAACGGAGCAATCGAAAAACTTTAAGGAATTCTAAATCACAAGGAGCTTGAACCATGGAACAACGCAAACTCGGAACCCAAGGATTAATTGTCTCGTCCCAGGGCCTCGGCTGCATGGGGATGTCGGACTTTTACGGCGAACGCAACGAAACGGAGTCGATCGCCACCATCCACCGCGCCCTCGATCTCGGGGTCAACTTTCTCGACACCTCCGACATGTACGGCCCCTGCACCAATGAAGAGCTGATCGGCCGGGCCCTCAAAGGGCGGCGCCAGCAGGCGATCGTGGCGACCAAGTTCGGCATCATGCGCAGCAATCAACCCGCCAGTGGCGGCGGTTGGGCGCCGATCACCGGCATCAGCGGCCGGCCGGAGTATGTCCGCGCCGCCTGCGATGCTTCGCTCAAGCGCCTGAGGATTGATCACATCGACCTGTATTACCAGCACCGCGTCGATGCTGACGTGCCGATCGAGGAGACGGTCGGGGCGATGGCTGATCTCGTCAGCGCCGGCAAGGTCCGCTATCTCGGCCTCTCCGAAGCCGGGATCGCCACCATCCG
>DIKR01000118.1:3477-3756 GCA_002424625.1 Desulfuromonadaceae bacterium UBA5613 | reverse complement strand
GCAGATCTAATCGAAGCGATTGCAAAAGAGGCGGGGATCACGAAAGCCGCTGCCGATAAGGCCCTGGATGCCTTTGTTGACGCAGTAACCGCCGCGCTGGCTAAAGGCGAAAAGGTGTCCCTGATCGGTTTCGGTACGTTCAGCGTCGGCGAGCGAGCGGCCAGGACCGGGAAAAATCCGCAAACCGGCAAGGAAATTAAAATCAAGGCTTGCAAGTCGCCAAAATTCAAGGCCGGTACCGGTCTGAAAGAGGCCGTGAACAAGAAGTAGCAGTCTCTC
>DIKR01000118.1:0-3433 GCA_002424625.1 Desulfuromonadaceae bacterium UBA5613 | reverse complement strand
CAGAAGTCGCCGGTCAGGCGTTTTGGATTTGTCTGATGGCTACCGCTGCCCGCTGCGTAATCTTTTCGACGATCTGCGGATAGGCGCGGCTCTCTCCATATTGGGCCGTCATCGATTCAGCGACTTCTGCGGCCTTCCCGGGGAGGGCCGTCGCCATCTTCCTAAGCGTGTCCATGACCGGTTTCGACGAGCGGATTCCTGCTTGTTCGGCAAAGTCGGCCCACGACTTGGCGGTGATCTCGCGAGGATCGTAACTGCCGCCGATCGCCATGGTCAACTGAGATGACAGCTGTGGGTAGATGCCGGTACAGACGAGATCGTAAAATGGCGCAAGAGATGGGTTGGGGCCGCTGTCGTAGAGCACCGAGGTGTTTTTTGCGTGGCAGTCGGCGTTGCAGATCAGGTAGTTGAAAATTGCCAGGTTGAGCAATTTGATCCGGTCGGCCAGCGGGTTCCGGCAGCGGCCAACGATCTGGAAGCAATCATGGAACCCCGGCCCGCCTTTCTCTTCATACTTCAGTCGATAGGGCTTCCCGGTCGCCTGGCAGAAATCCTCCTGGTGGATCTTTACCAGCCCCCCACTTTTGTCGACCTGCCGATCGTAGCGCTCAATCAGGTAAACAAGATTTTTCTCCCCTATTTTGAGCATGGACGTGTTGGGTACCTGAAGCCCCATCACCCGCGCCAGGGCCATGCAGAAGGCCTCGTTTTCGACCAGGGTTGGAAACCGGTGGTTCGGCGGCTTGAGAATGTGCGTGCTCGGGGAGCCATCGAGGGGCAAGCTGATCGTTTCCCCGAGGATGGCGACCGGCAGCTTGTCCTGGACCCCGGCCAACGACAGCCTGGTACGTTCTGCCTCGCCAAGAAACGACGGATCCATGATGTACGCTTCGTCAAGCAACTGCCTCAGCTCGTCACTCGTGAATGGCCGGTAGCTTGGGGGTTTTTCTTCGAAAGCATAGTCTGGCCCCCCGGGATAGAGGGTCAGGGCGCCGGCGCAGTCGCCCCCCAGGGCGGCGAGGAGCCAAAAGTCGTCATCCGGGGAGACCCGGTGCTTACTGGCAAAGTGATCGCGCAGCTGCCCTTCGGGCAGAAGATTTGAGAAGAAGGCCTTCGATGCCTCGGGAGGAAACGGCTCGATTTGCAGCGGCAGAGAAAGCGAAAGGGGGATGGGCTCCTTGCTCCCCAGCCACCCGGGCTCGTAGGTGAAGAAATATTCGCCGCTGAGGACCCCAACCTTGGCGGCATCGATATAAACGTGGAGGAGCTCTCTCATGGGCGGCTCAATTTCAATCTCTTGGGTCGGCAACAAGGTCGATGCCGAGCGAGTTGAGAAGATAGAGAACCTTGCCAATTTCGGCGGTCTCCTTGCCGCGCTCGACTTCCGAGATGAACTTGACGCTGACGCCGCAGAGTTCGGCGACCTGCCCCTGCGTCAGGTTCTGGGCTTTACGCTTCTTGCGAAGGAGTTCACCCAAATCCTTTGGGTTGGTGACCGCAATGCCGCGGCCGCTGATGATGGCCACTTTCTTCTCCTGGAGGACGTGTTGTGATGCTGTCCCGCCGAAAATTATACCGTACGGTGAATGTTAAGACTAACCTTGGGCACTTGCAAGAAAATATTACCTGACGGTTAAAAAAATGAAGCCTGCATGTTGATCTGTCTGTAAATTATCCCGATCGGTGTAAATCCAAGTTTTTGGGGAAGTCACAGCGGCATTTTTACCGTACGGAAGAATTGCCGCCGACTGTGAACACGGCAAATGGCAGAGTGCTCTCGCCTGGAATTAAAGGGAGTTTTCAAGTATTCTCGAAAACATGTGCGGCCGCTTCGTCATCAATATCCCCCTGGATCTTTTCCTCAAGTTCTTCGGCCTGAAGGAGGCCCCGGAACTGCCCCCTCGTTTCAACATCGCTCCGACCCAGTCGGTACCGGTGATCCGGGAAGCCGCTGACGGCAGCCGGTACTTGTCGCTGGCGCGCTGGGGTCTAATCACTCCGTGGTCAAAGGAGGCCGATGACGGGTTGATCAACGCCCGCAGCGAGACGGTGAACGAGAAGCCGTCCTTCCGCCAGGCATTCCGCCAGCGGCGCTGCATCATCCCGGCCTCGGGATTTTACGAATGGCGCAAAGGGGAGGGGGGCAAGATCCCCTATTACATCCGGATGACCGACGGCTCGCCCATGCCTTTTGCCGGGATCTGGGAAAGCTGGAAGTCGCCGCAAGGGGACGTTCTGGAAAGCTGCTGCGCCATATTGACAACAGCCGCCAATCGCACGGTGGCATCCATCCACGACCGTATGCCGGTCATCCTCCACCCAGAGGAATTCGGGCTCTGGCTGGATCGGCAGGTTCACGACGCGGAGCAGCTGCAACCGCTCTTTTCCTCCTATCCGGCGGACCGCATCGAGGCCTTTCCGGTATCGACCTTGGTCAACAGCCCAGTCCATGATAGTCCCGAGTGCATTGAGCCGTACCGCACAACGGAGAACGAAAGAAAGGGAGAGGTATGAGCGCCACATTCCTGTGACCTCGGAGCGGCCACACCTGGACGATGAGTGATAAGGATTGGCACCAACGCGGTATCACGACGGTGGCGAGCGGTAGCCGAGCACCCAAAATCACCTTGCTTTTTTCCGCTACACACGTATATTAAATTTATGAAAGTAGCGGAAAAAGACGCGGCCATTCACGGCCTCCTCGAAGAGGAATATCGTCGCTGCCGCGAGGTACTCTCGGTGCTCGTAGAGAAGTGTGCCCAGTATCCCAAGGGCTCGCTCAACGTTCGTAAGAAGGGGTACAAGGGGAAGGAGTACATCTACCACTATCTGGTCGCTCGTGATGGTGGCCGCGTCGTCAACAGGCATGTCCCGGAAGCAGAATTACCCGGACTGAAGCAGCAGCTTGAACAACGCGACAAGCACCTCAAGGAGATTCAGGTGTACCGGAAGCGTATCGACTACCTGGAGAAGCTTCTCCTGATGCCGCGCCGGCGGAGAGCGGCCAAGACTTGAACACCCTGCGCACCGTTCGATTCCCTCAGCCCGTCAGCGACCTGCTGCGCGCCTTAAGCAAGGTCGGCTTCTTCGAGCGCTCCCTTCTCATCGGCAGTTGGGCCATGCCGATTTACCAGGAGTTGTACGGGGCACCCTACGCGCTGCGCACCCTCGATATCGACTTTGCCGTTGACCTCGCCCACCCACAGAAACAAATGCAGGCCGACCTCGAAAGACTGATCACCGACCTAGGCTTCATCGACTTCATCGCTGCCGACGGGGTACAGAAGTTCACCTCCGCCGGTTATGAGGTCGAATTCATTGCACAGCGACCGGGCGGTCGCCAGGTTGGCTCCCTGGCAATAAGGGAGTGGAACCTCAACGCCTTGCCGCTGCCGTTCATCAGGATTCTGGTCGATTTCACAGAAACCGCCGC
>DIKR01000081.1:6763-7864 GCA_002424625.1 Desulfuromonadaceae bacterium UBA5613 | reverse complement strand
CGGCACCGACATCAAGCCGCTGGAGATCGTCATGTTCATGCGCTCGGTGCAGTCGCGGGCCTTCTTCGACCAGATGAAGGGGCGCGGGGTGCGGATCATCGACCGCGACACCCTGCAACAGGTCACTCCTGATGCCGAGGCGAAGACCCACTTCGTCATCGTCGATGCCGTCGGCGTCTGCGAGCGCGACAAGACCGATTCGCGTCCGTTGGAGAAGAAGCCCTCATATTCACTGGAAAAGCTGTTGCAGGCCGTGGCCCTCGGCAATACCGAGAGCGAGGTGATCTCCTCAATTGCCGGCCGGCTGGCACGGCTGGAGAAGAAACTCAGTGCCCCGCAACAGGAGCAGGTCAAGAAGCTCATGGAGGGGAAGAGCCTCAAGGTGCTGACCGGCGAACTGATCCTCGCCATCGATCCCGATGCCCACTTGGAGCGTGCCCGACAGCAGACCGGCAACGTCGAGCCGACTCCGGCGCAGGTCCGGCAGGCTGCCGCGCAGATTATCGGGGCCGCAGTCCGGCCGCTGACCAACCCAGTGCTGCGCCAGACCCTGGTTGATTTGCATAAGACGACCGAGCAGACCATCGACACCGTCAGCTCGGATGAACTTATCTCCGCCGGTTTCGATGCGGATGCGCTGGAGAAGGCCCAAGGGTTGGTCGCTTCCTTCGAGGAGTTCATCGCCACACACAAGGACGAGATCACCGCCCTGCAACTCCTTTACAATCTGCCCTATGCGGCTCGGCTGCGTTATGAAGATATCAAGGAGCTGGCCGAGGCGCTGCACCGTCCGCCCCATCTTTACAGTGAATCGCAGCTTTGGCAGGCTTACGCCGCTCTCGATGCCGGCAAGGTAAAGGGGGCTGGAGGGAAGCGGATCTTGACCGATTTGGTCTCGCTGGTGCGCTTTGCCATGCATCAGGAGAATGAGCTGGTGCCGTATCCGGAGAAGGTACAGGTCAACTTTGCGGCATGGCTCGGGCAGCAGCAGGCGAGTGGCCGGTACTTTAGTGATGAGCAGCGCCAATGGCTGGAGATGATCCGCGATTATATTGCCTCGAATCTGCAGATCGAGCGCGAGGATTTCGAGTATGCGCCCTT
>DIKR01000081.1:0-6717 GCA_002424625.1 Desulfuromonadaceae bacterium UBA5613 | reverse complement strand
TTGAATGGGGCGTTGGTGGCGTGAGTATAAGCAAAGAACATGTTCTTACAATTGATATCAAAGAATTGCCTGATGGTTGGTCTCTGGCAACACTCGATGAACTGATTGGAAAATCCGGAGTTTTTGTCGATGGCGACTGGATCGAGAGCAAAGACCAAGACCCGGAGGGTGACGTTCGTCTGGTCCAGTTGGCCGATGTAGGTGATGGTTTATATCGGAATAAATCTGCCCGATTTCTGACCGATGCAAAGGCGCGAGAGCTTAAATGTACTTTTTTGGAAAGAGGGGACGTACTTGTTGCGCGTATGCCAGACCCTCTGGGCCGCGCATGTATTTTTCCAGGCGATTCAAAAAAAGCTGTTACGGTTGTTGATGTTGCTATCGTTCGTCCCGAATCGGATTTCGATTCTAAATGGCTAATGTATTTTGTTAACGCACCTCTTTTCCGTGGGGCAGTCGCTTCTATGGAAAGCGGAAGTACACGAAAAAGAATTTCCCGGAAAAATCTTGAAAAAATCGCTTTCCCGGTCCCGCCTCAGAACGAACAAGCCCACATCGTCGCCGAGATCGAAAAGCAGTTCTCCCGCCTTGATGAAGCTATTACCAACCTCAAGCGCGTCAAGACCAACCTCAAGCGCTACAAAGCCGCCGTCCTCAAGGCCGCCGTCGAAGGCAAGCTCACCGAAGAATGGCGCCACCAGCATCCCGATGTTGAGCATGCCGACAAGCTGCTGGAGCGGATTCCTGCCGAGCGGCGCAAGGTGGCGGGGAAGGGGAAGTGCAAGGAGCCGGTCGGGCCGGATACGAGTGGGTTGCCGGAGTTGCCGGCGGGGTGGGTTTGGGTGAAACTCGGTACGTTACCGGTTGATGTGTTCGACGGACCTTTTGGCTCTAACCTGAAAAGTAGTGACTATGTTGCGTCTGGTGTTCGTGTAATCCGCTTGGAGAACATCGGCTCTCTGGAATTTATTGACGGGAAAGAATCGTTTATTACTGAGCAAAAATTCGAACAACTAAAGAAGCATACGGTTCGACACGGTGACATCATTTTTTCGTCATTTGTGGCGAATGAAACACGCGTGGTCATGCTGCCCGATCATATTGAAAAGGCAATAAATAAGGCCGACTGCTTCTGTATACGCGTTCGCAGCGAAGCAATCAATAATCGCTATCTTGAAACTGTTTTGGCGACACGCACTGCATATGAACAATTGGTCGCAGAAGTCCATGGAGCTACCCGTCCGAGGATCAATACGACACACCTAAAAGATTGCCAAATCCCGTTCCCGCCGATTAAGGAACAAATTGAAATTGTTTCGAAAATATCAGAGATGATGTCCGTGGTAGATGTCGCCGAAGCTCAGGTCGTCGCCAACCTGCGCCGCGCCGAACGCCTGCGCCAATCGATCCTCAAACAAGCCTTCACCGGCCAACTCGTCCCCCAAGACCAGAGCGACGAACCGGCCAGCGTGCTGTTGGAGCGGATACGGACGAATGCTTCTGTAGGGGCGCAGCATGCTGCGCCCAGATCTGCACCCAGAACCAAAACCGCACGTCAAGGGCGGGCGCAGCATGCTGCGCCCCTACGCAAACCTCGGCCACAACCCGAACCGGCACCCACCGCCAGCGACAATTTCGCTTGTCTCGACGACGTAACCGCCGCCATCCTCGGCCGCATGCAGCCGGGCCGCGAATACGCCCGCGCCGATCTCGCCGATCCCCTCGGTCTATCCACCGGCCGCTGGAATGCGGCGATTCAGGAATTGAAGCGACAACGAAAAGTGCGGCAGCTGGGGGAGAAGCGCGGGGCGCGGTATGTTCGTGTATGACAGTATTTTTCGATAGTTCGGTCGGTAGAGCGTCTGATTCGTAGTCAGACGCTCGCGAGTTGGAGGCCCATGTTTTGTAGCATTATTCCCTGATAGCTCGGACGTTAGAGCAGGCGACGGTTAATCGTAATGCTAGAAAAGATTTCCACCATTGAAGCGGTCTATGAACTGCTGGAAATCCCGCCGTTGCGTCGTAAGGGTTGGTTCAAGACTTTCCCATTCAATAAATGGTCTGATAATCCTGCTTTGTATGAAAAATTGCTCGTCGGTAAGCCGGTTATTGCGGCCTTTCTTGGAATCAGCGAAAAGACATTGAAGCGCTGGTTTCTTAAATATCCTGAATTGCCTGTTACCCGTCTGCAGTACCGCTGCTGTGCAGTGACGAACGATTTCATGCTTTGGAAAATCACCCAGGAATTACAGCAGCTCAAAAAGTCACATTTTGAAGCTGCTCATGCCAGAATGATTTCTGATGCCGCTGAATTCATGGGCATGACACAAAAACATTACGTCGCCACCTACATCACAAAGAGCAGATACCGCGTTCACAACCCTATCGAGCACATCCGTATTCGCCGAACGGGGCACTACCGCAAGACGGTTGATAACACTTTGAAATTATTAAACCTGTTTCAAAAGTTATCCGGTCATTGAACTCGATGAATTATGTTATTTTTGTCCCTGCCTGATGAATTATGATGCTGAATATTGTTAATGATAACGAATGGTTGTTAATTGGTCTTTTCTTTTGACGACCACTTGAAACGCTTTCGCGCGTTTTGCTCTTTTGGAGGGGTGTGTCATAGTTGCAATCGCAGATTTGAACGGAATTGGTGACTCGACTATGTGGGAGAAGTGGAGAAGAAGCCTTGATTATTTTTCTTGATGAATCCGGAGACTTGGGATTCGATTTTTCCAAGCCGAAAACGACCCGTAAATTTATCATTACACTTCTGGTTTGTGACGGCGTTGCTGGTTCCGACGCCTTCAAGAAGGCTGTTCGGCGCACGTTGAAAAATAAGCTGAATCACAGGAAGGGGAATGCGCGGGTTGTGCAGGAGTTAAAGGGAACCGGTACGACCCTAACCGTCAAGGAGTACTTCTTTCGACAACTACCACTTGAGGGTTGGTGTATCTATACCGTGGCACTGAACAAGTCGCGGGTCGAAACTCGGTTGCGCTCCCCACATGGCAAAAAGAAGCTATATAACTTTCTTGCACGTTTTCTGCTCGAACAGGTCAATTTAACTAATGCTGCCCCAGCGGTAACGTTGGTTATGGATCGCTGCAAGAACAAGGAAGAAATTAAAGACTTCAATGGCTACGTGGCCAACCAACTGGAATCGTTGTTGCCTTTGAATATACCTTTGAACATTTATCACGAGAGTTCACAGGACAATTCAGGTCTACAGGCCGTCGATCTGTTCAGCTGGGGAATCTTCAGGAAATATGAAGCGCGAGATTTGGCGTGGTACGCAAGTTTTGGTGGGAAGATTGCTTTCGAAACGGAATATCTCAGATAGCAGGCAATAAAAAAGACGGCCCCTGTTAGGTCGATAATCCCTGGGCTCAGCCAACCGATGGAAGGGAGCACCCAAGGCACCTAACAGGAATTACCCGTCTGTATTGACTTTATAGCCGATCACTTTTGTATGTCAAAGAAAAAATAGACATTGAAACTTCACCCCGAGGAAAGACCAACATATGACCCCAGCCGCAATTGTCAGCAAACTCTGGAACTTCTGCAACGTCCTCCGCGACGACGGCATGAGCTATGGCGACTACGTCGAACAGCTCACCTATCTCCTCTTCCTCAAGATGGCCGACGAGCGCACCAAACCGCCCTACAGCCAGCCGAGCACCGTTCCGCTCGCCTGGTCTTGGCCGACGCTGCTCAAGAAGGACGGTGACGAACTCTTCGACCATTACCGCCATACCCTCGAAAACCTCGGTAACGAGAAGGGGCTTCTCGGCTTGATCTTCGCCAAGTCGCAGAACAAGTTCCAGGATCCGGCCAAGTTGCGCCGCCTGATCGTCGATCTCATAGACAAGGAAAACTGGTCGAGAATGAGCGCCGACGTCAAGGGGGACGCCTACGAGGGGCTGCTGGAGAAGAACGCCCAGGATACCAAGAGCGGCGCCGGCCAGTACTTCACCCCGCGTCCGCTCATCCAAGCCATTGTCGACGCCATCCAACCGAAGCCCGGCGAGACGATCTGCGACCCGGCCTGCGGTACTGGCGGCTTTCTCCTTGCTGCTCACGACGCTATCGTGCACCACCACCCGCACATGACCAAGGACGAGCGCAAGGCGCTCAAGGGCGGGACCTTCTGGGGGACAGAGCTGGTGCAAAGCACGGCCCGGCTCTGCGCCATGAACCTGATGCTGCACGGCATCGGCAGCGACGGCGAACGCCTGCCGCTGGCGGTGGCCGATGCGCTGGCCGCTGCGCCGAACGAGCATTACCAGATCGTCCTGACCAATCCCCCCTTCGGCAAGAAGAGCAGCACCTCCGTCGTCAGCGAGGGCGGCAAGGTCAGCAAGGAAAAGGACATCATCGAGCGCGACGACTTCTGGGCCAGCACCTCGAACAAGCAGCTCAACTTCGTCCAGCACGTCAAGTCCCTGCTCAAGATGCACGGCCGCGCCGCCGTCGTCGTCCCTGACAACGTCCTCTTCGAGGGTGGGGCCGGGGAGACGATCCGCAAGAAGCTACTGCACGAGTGCGACGTCCACACCCTGCTGCGCCTGCCGACCGGCCTCTTCTACGCCCAGGGAGTCAAGGCGAACGTCCTCTTCTTCGACCGCAAGCCGGCCTCTGCGACGCCGTGGACGAAGAAGCTCTGGATCTACGACCTGCGCACCAACCAGCATTTCACCCTCAAAACCGACCCGCTGAAGAGATCGGACCTTGATGAGTTCGTGCAGCTCTACAACCCCGCCAACCGCCATCAGCGCACCGCCACCTGGAGCGAGACCAACCCGACCGGCCGCTGGCGCAGCTACGACTACGCCGACCTGATCGCCCGCGACAAGGCGAGCCTCGACATCTTCTGGCTCAAGGACGATTCGCTGGAAGATTCGGACAACCTGCCGGCGCCGGGCGTGCTGGCCGCCGAGATCGTCGAGGATCTGCAGGCGGCGCTGGAGCAGTTTCGGTTGATTGCGGAGGAGTTGGGGGAAGAGGTGGAGGGCTGATGTCCCCGACCGATCGCTACGATACCTCCGGTTTTCCCGAGGACCAGAGGGCGAGGGGTCACCAGAGGGCGAGGGGTCAAGTCTTGCCGTGTCACTTTCGGGGCAGGATCTTTGAAACTCACCGGGGTCGGGACGGTTTTCTTGAGCTTTTCTCCGCCGTGGTCAAAAAATTCCGGCAGGTCTGTCATTCCTTCTGCCAGAAGATGGTCAAAAGGGCCGCAACGTAAATAGTGGCGCGGCAAAACTTGACCCCAGGCCTCTTGACCCCAGGCCTCTCTGATTTGCCAATTATCCTGGCGGCTTTAAGGGCCAACTCAAGTCAGCCGGTATGAATGCTGGAGAGGGGGGAGGGTTTATTATCTTTCGCGCTGGATAATAAACTTTCAAAACCCTAAAACCCCTTATAAATCAATCGCATGAAAAAAGCGTCATTATCTTTTTGGCCTCTGGAGGAGGGAGAGCAAGGCCTTGGCAACGCCACATTGCTCAGTCTTCCCCTGACCGCCTTCTTCGCTTCCAGGCAATGTTCAGGAACGGCGATTCGCGCTGCGATGGCCTGGGCCATCGAACAGGCGTGCGGAAAACACCCGGTCATCAGCGGTTTCCACTCACCCCTCGAACAGTCGGTGCTGGAGGTTTTGCTCACGGCGGGAGCGCCTTGCGTGATGGTCATCGCCCGTAGTCTGGAAAAGGCTCACCTGCCGCCGCTCTGGTTACATGCAGCGCAGAATGGAGCGGCGGCCGTAATCAGCATGGTGAACGAAACCCGCCGCCTGACAGCCGAGCTTGCCATCCGGCGTAACGATTGGGTCGCCCAGCGCGCCGCTCGCGTCGTCGTCGCACACGCTTCAATGGAGGGGAATCTGGTTCGGCAGGCAATGCAGTGGGAACGGGAGGGTCTGCACGTCGATTATTTGTCGTAATGCCCTGAAGATGAACGGCGTCCGGCCTTTTTCCCTTTTTACCAGCCCGCCCCATTACCGACCATTTTCCCGGCGTCGGAAAAATGGTCGATATCGCGAACAGGCAAAGCTGCAGGCCGGGAGGTGTGATAACCAACCTGCGGGTGCCCGGTTCAGGCCTGACAACTTGACATTCGCTCGAAAACGACAAAAAAAGGAGGGGAAACCATGAAACCAAACTTCACCAACGTGGCCGTAATGAACCTGGAGGCAGGCGAAGAGCCCTTCGGCGGCTGGGCCACACCGCATATCCCGCAGGTGGGGATATACAAGCTTCTGGCAAAGAAAAAAGCGGACGGCACGGTGGAGTGGGCGCACTTCGTCCAGCGCGATAATGGCCTGAAGGAAAAAGTGTTGCGCGGCATGGTGAAGAGCGCTGATGAGTTTGCGGTCGTCAGCGATGCCATGAACAACAATCTGCGCCGGATCTTCGGCGTCACGTTGCAGGCTGCCGGGTATGATGTCAGCACCCTGGATGGGAAGCAGGCGACTGACACAAAGCATTGAATTCCTCTCGGTGAAGCTGAAAAAGCCGGACTGGTCAGACCTGTCAGACCTGCCAGAGTTTTGAGGCGCCCATGACCGACCTGGAATACGTGGAACACATCCTGCTGCTGGAAGACGGGGAAGAGCGCGCCGCCCGCTTCGAGGGCGACCCCCGCCTGCCGGAGCTCCTCCCCGAGGTCTTTGCCCTGGCCGACGTCCCCCAGCCCCCCGAATACCACCCC